>DASVUA010000313.1:0-3422 GCA_036387295.1 Thermoanaerobaculia bacterium
GACGGCGTGCGCGCGCTGATTCGCGGCAATCTCTGGATCGACGTCACCGACCCGCAGTTCGCCTGGCTCGACGAAGCGACCATCGGGCCGCGCGGACATGTCCTGGTGACGAAGCTCGAGCTGCTCCGCATTCGCGGCTCGTTGCGCGGCAAAGCCGTCTTCGCGGGCGATCGCGCGTGCGAGCGCGTCTTCCGCCTGTTCGACGAGATCCAGACCGACGGCGACGCGCCGTCGCCCGCCGCGCTCGGAATCGAGCTGTACGAATATCAGCAGACCGGCTACGAGTGGCTCTGGCTCCTCCAGCAGAACGGTTTCGGCGGGCTGCTCTGCGACGACATGGGCCTCGGCAAGACGCATCAGGCGATCGCGCTCATTCGCGCGCTGACGCATGTCGAGCCGCAGCAGTCCGTGCTCGTCGTCTGCCCCACGTCGCTCATCGATCACTGGCGCGAGAAACTGGCGCGCTACATCCCCGGCGTGCCGGTCACGCTCACGACGTATGGCCTCGTGCGTTCGCGCTTCGAACAGTTCCGCGGCAAGCGGTTCGATCTCGTGATCCTCGACGAGATGCAGACCATCAAGAACTCCGACACGGCGACGCATCACGCGCTCCAGGGAATCGAAAAGCGGATCGCGGTCGGACTCACCGGCACGCCGATCGAGAATCACGAAGGCGAGCTGAAAGTGCTGCTCGACTTCGTCGTCCCGGGCTATCTGCCGAAGCACGTCACCGATCGCGTCACCCTGCAGCGTCTCGTCCGTCCGTTCGTTCTGCGCAGGACCAAAGCGCAGGTGCTGACGCAGCTCCCGCCGAAGATCGTCGACAAGCGCTTCTGCGAGCTGACGAGCGAGCAGCGGGCGCTCTATCGCCGCGTGATCGAGTCGCGCGCGAAACCGCTGCGCGCGCAGCTGCGCGCGGGCGGCAGCGTCTCGTACGTCCACATTTTCGCGGCGCTGAATTACCTCAAGCAGATCTGCAATCACCCCGCGTCCGCCGGTGGCGGGTTCGGCGCGGACGTCCCTTCGGGCAAATGGGAAATGTTCCTTCAGCTGCTCGAGGAATGCATGACCAGCGGTCTGAAGGTGGTGGTCTTCAGCCAGTACCTGCAGATGCTCGCGATGATCGAGGATCACCTCTTCCGCAACGGTATCGGCTACGCGTCGATCAAAGGCGGAACGAAAGAGCGCGGCGCAGAGATCGCCCGTTTCCGCGACGATCCCGATTGCCGCGTCTTCACCGCCAGTCTCCGCGCGGGCGGTCTCGGCATCGATCTCACCAGCGCCTCGGTGGTCATTCATTACGACCGCTGGTGGAACCAGGCGCGCGAGGATCAGGCCACCGACCGCGTGCACCGCCTCGGCCAGAACAAAGGCGTGCAGGTCATCAAGCTGATCTCGCGCAACACGATCGAAGAGAAGATCGACGAGCTGATCGCGCGGAAAGGCGAGCTGGCCTCCGACCTCATTCGTCCGGACGACCCGTCGCTGGTCAAGCAGTTCACCCGCGCGGAGCTCGACGACCTGCTGAGCGACGAGTAGGTTTCGGTGTCAGCCCGCGCTTCAGCGCGGGATCCCCTGCCAGCGAGACGCCGTCGCTCATCTGCAGAGCCTTCCACGCTGAAGTGCGGAATGACACACGGAAGGTGAGGATGCTTCCATTTACGGTGGCTTCACTTTCTTTCAGGAAGTCCGCCGAGGCATATTCGCGTCCATATTGCGGTAGGATGCGCGACAAACAAAAGTGACTGAACCGCGGCTGGTCGCCTGTCGATCGCCGCATCCATCGTCCTTCCGGAGTCCAACATGAGAAAGAGCCTTGCGTTCGCGTTCTTGTTTTTCATCGCGTTCACTGCGTCGGCAGGAACCATCACCTCACTGAACCCTTCCTCGTTCAAGGTGAATTCGGGCGAACAGTTCATCACCGTGTACGGCACGGATCTCGGCGATCGCCTGATCTTCGACGGCCCTGCGGGCTACTTCGAAGTCATGGTGAACGCGACCTTCAGCGATCGGGTCGTCGGCTGGGTTCCGGAAGCGGTCATCGCCACGTCCGGCACGTACTCGCTCTCGGTCAGCGGCCCGCTCGGTGTTTCGGGGCCCGCCTACTTCAGAGTGAGCGGCTTCAAGCTGCCGCTCGTGCTGCTGCTCCCGGAGTACGTCCGTGCGCAGCCGCGCTCCATCGACGGCGGAAGCGTGAAGTACGAGGTGTACGCGATGGGCGGCTCTGACGGCAGCGCGACGGTGACGTGCGATCCCGCCTCCGGCTCATTCGTCAAGATGGGAACGACCGTGGTGAACTGCGTCGCCTCGAACCTCTCGGGTGAGCGCGCCACCGGCTCGTTTCCGGTCTACGTGCGCGATGAAGTGGCGCCGGTGCTGAGCGCGCCGGTCGATCCGATCCTCGTGCAGGCGCAGTCGCGCGACGGCGCGGTCGTCGACTTCAAGGTGACGGCGTACGACGCGATCTACGGTGACGTCCGTGCGGACTGCCTGCCGGCTGCCGGTTCGCTCTTCCGCATCGGCGTGACGACCGTGCAGTGCACCGCGACGGATCGCGATCTCAACGTCGGCAACGCCGCCTTCGATGTCGAAGTGCTCGGCGAGCGCAAACCGTACTCGCTCACGGTCGTCGTGCCCGCCACGATCGTCACCGACGCGTACGATCCGACCGGCGCGACAGTGAAATTCGACGTGCGTGTCGAAGGAACGGACGACCCCTCGCCGGTCGTGACCTGTACCCGCAAGAGCGGCGAGGTCTTTCCTGTCGGCGACACCGTCGTCGCCTGCGAAGCCATCGACGCGTGGGGCATGCGCGGCACGAACGATTTCACGATCTCCGTGCTCGATCGCGTCGCGCCGCAGATCCTCGAGCTGAAGATCACGCCCGACCTCCTCACCGCGGACGGCCGCCTCTACCCGATCGAGGTCTACGCCCGCGCCGTCGACGACATCGATTTCCAGCCGACGTGCGCGATCGAGACCGTCACCTCGAAGGAAGACATCGACCTCGACGACACCGAAGATCCGAAGAGCTATGACTGGCTGATCACCAGCCCGACGACTCTCGAGCTCCGCGCCGAGCGTCACTCGACGACGCGCGTTTACAACGTCTGGATCCTCTGCAGCGACTACTTCGGCAATTTCGAGCGGACCCGCGCCAGCGTCACCGTCACCGGCGGCGCCGCTTCGAAAATGACCGCCCCCGCAAAGAGCGGCAAACGCCGCGCCGCGCGGTAACTTCTCTACAGTTTGTGCTGGTGGAGCGGCGGGCTCTTAGCCCGCCGACCTGCTCGTTAGCTGCGGCAGCGTTGCTGCCGCGAGTGAAAGCGGCGACTGGCGTCGCCGCACTCCAAACTGAACCGACGTTGCCGCCCGTGCGAGCACGTCTCTGGTGGAGCGGCGGGCTTTAGCCCGCCGCTCCT
>DASVUA010000314.1:0-7563 GCA_036387295.1 Thermoanaerobaculia bacterium
GAAGAGGCGTTGAAAGTCGCCGCGGGGGAGGCGGAGGGGGCGGTGCACGTTGTCCGAGCGGGGATCCCATTCGCCGATCAGGACCTCGCCGTCGACGTCGTACGGATCGTTTTTCACGCAGATCACGATTTCGGACGACACGAGCCGCTCGGTGGTCGTGGTGTCGAGGTGCGAGACCGCGGCCCAGCCGCCCGAGGCTTCGCGCCGTTCGTTGAAATGCTGGCGCAGCACGGTCACGAACGACTCGGCCGACTCGATCGGCTGCGCTTCCTCGACGTCGCTCGATCCGAACGGCACGAGCTCGGCGACGTCGATGTTGTCGAGCCCTTTGAGCGAGACGTTGCCGATCAGCCGGACGCCGATGTAGTCGACATTCGGCATGCCGGGCGCGAAACCGACGTAGCTGCCCCACGGCACTTTGATCCGGAAGAGCTGCTGCGACTCGTGCCCCAGCTCGTTCGAGAGCTCCTGCAGCAGCTCGACCGAGGCGACGATCCCTTCGTTGACGAGGTGATTGTTCGCGTCGAGATAGGCGTAGAACTCCCGCTCCTGTTCCTTCTTGTCGATCACGTCGACGCCGGTGGCGAGCGGCGCGAAGAACTGCTGCACTTTCGCCGAGTCGTAGCCATGCGCGACGAGAAACGCGCCGATCTCCTCGATCTCCTTGTTCGCCTTGCCCGTGGTGAGGCGCGAGAGCTCGACGATTCCGGGGCCGTAGAACTCGGTGATCTTCTCGGTCGAATCGGGGGAGACGCGCATCGGCAGCAGCCGGTAGTAGCCGTAGTTGAGCGCGATGCGCAGCCCTTTGTTGAAGGCGAAGCCTTTGCGCTTCATGTCGGAGTAGAAGCGCTGAATCTCGACCGCTGCGCGCACGAGCCGCAGCGCGCGGCGGGTGGTGTAGAAGGCGCCGTCGCCGAGAAACTTTTCGAACTGCAGGACGTGCCGCTCGGCGATCGTGTCGAGCTTGCGCTGAAACAGCAGCATCTGACGATACGAACGCAGCTCTTCTTTTCCTCCGCCGCGGCGGATGTTGCCGAGGGTCTCGGAGAAGGCGGAGATGTCGTAGATGATCCCGAAGCGGTGCACCATCGGATCGACGACGCCCGCGCGGCCGAAATCGAGCGGACGAGTGGAGCGCGAGTAGGCGGTGCCGCGGGCGCGATCGGCGGAGACGATCTGTCCGTCGGGCTGAGTGGCCATCCAGGTGATGCCGCGGCGCAACTGGTTGAGCACGGCGAACTCGCGCACGCGGCGGGCGATGAGATGGAACTGATCGCGCTCTTCGCGATTGAGGACGTTCTCGGCCGAGGGATGATCGAAGAGGTAGGTCTCGAAGCGGGGGTCGAGCAGCAGCGCGAGCGGCACGCCGCTTTCGGGATTCACATGGAAGAGCGGCAGTGCGGCGCGGAAGGTCCGGTCGCGCTGCACGAGATCTTTCGCGGTGTTGCGGAGTTTTTCGAACGAGTCGCGGAAGCCTTGAAAATCGCGGCGCAGGCAGCCGCTGACGAAGTTGCGCAGTTCGCGCAGGTCGGGTCCGACGAACTCCTCGGTGAGAATGAGGACGTTGTCCTGCAGCAGCCGGAAGAACTGCAGCGCGCGCTGTTCTTCCCCCTCCAGCAGCGGCGCGACGCGTGTCGCGAGCTGCGCCATCTGCTCGCGCGTCTCGCTCACCCAGCGGCCGAAGATGCGGTACTTCAGCGTGTCGCCGAGCGCGCGGCCGGCCTGGATGTCGATTGCCGAAACGCGGCGGGGGATGTTCGCGAACTGCTTCGCGAGATCGAACGAATGCGCGAGCCAGAAGATCGCGTGAAAGTCGGAGAGCACGTTCGAGGTGAGCGCGTTCTCCGCGACTTTGATCAGCTGCGAGGCGTAGGCGGTGAGCGCGAGCTGCGCTTTTTCTTTCGACGCGGCGCGGTTCACCTGACACGCCGTCTCTTCGCCCAGCCAGCGGTCGAGCTTCGCGTCGAGCTCCTTCATCAACGGCGACTCGGCGAGCGGAAAGCCGAGGGAAGGCGGCTGCGTCTCGTCGGCAGGGAAAATCTTGTACGGCTGCGGAAGCAGCGTCTCCGGACGGCCGAACAGCTCGCGCAACGTCCGCTCCAGATCGTGAGGAAGGAGGAACGTCGCCGCGTCAGGCCGCGCAGTGAGATACGTAATGAGTGCCTTCATGAACCCTGCTTCGGACGGCCCCGAAGTATAGGGGATGGACGGTGCGCAATTGCCGGCGGCGACCGGCGAATTCACGCGGAATCCTCAATGCGCGGCCGGTCCGCTAAACTCAGCGCATGTCCTTGGCTCTCACTCCCGCACAGGTCTGCCCGCGCTGCAACAACTCCGGCTGGATTCCGCTGCCGGGCGACGACCTCCGGGTGCAGGCGTGCAACTGCCAGGGCGATTTGCGCCGGCGGCAGCGGCTCACCTCGATCAGCGTTCCGAAGCGGTACGAGCACTGCTCGCTCGACACCTTCCGCGAGAAATCGACCGTGCTGAAAAACGCGAAACGCCGCGTGCAGGAGTTCGTCGATCTCTATCCGAACACGCCGGAGGGGAAAGGTCTGCTGCTCATGGGTGGCTGCGGCGTCGGCAAGACGCATCTCGCCGTCGCGGCGCTGCTCGACATCATCAACAGCGGCAAACCGGGTCGGCTGCTCTTCACGAATTTTCAGGATCTGATTCAGGAGATCCAGGCCTCGTTCGACGCCGACAACGCCACCACGAAATCGGAGATCCTCCGGCCGGTGCTCGAAGCCGATCTGCTCGTGCTCGACGAGCTCGGGTCGCAGAAGCCGACGCAGTTCGTGCAGGACATCCTCTATTACGTGATCAACACGCGCTACAACGAAGAGCGCGCCACGATCTTCACGACGAACTACTACGACCGCTCCGCCGACGCGAAGGAAGAGACGCTCGAGCAGCGCATCGGCACGCGGCTCCGCAGCCGTCTCGCGGAGATGGCTGATCGCATCGAGTTCACCGGAGCGACCGACCACCGGCGGAACACGCTGTGAAACGCGGAACCTTCGACGTCCTGCGGCGCGGGTTCGACAACACGCTCGCGAACTGGCCGCTGATCGCGATCCGCGTCGGCGAGACGGTGGTCTTCCTCGTCTGCGCCTTCATCGCCGCGATCGCGATCTTCGCGCCGATCCTCGTTTCGATCGGCATCAGCATCGCCGACCTCACGAGCCCCGACGACATCCAGAACGTGCTGGTGGCGTTCGCGCGGCGATGGATGCTGCTGCTCTGGATCGTCCTCACGATCGCGGTGCTGCTGACGGTTTTCGTCGCGGTGCACGCGTTCGTGGAGGCGGGGAGTGCGCGCGTTTACGTCGACGGTGAGCGGATCGCGGGAGCGGAGGTGATGGGGTTCCGTTCGAGGTTCAAAGTGTTTTCGCTCGCGCGCTGGCTCGCCGGCGGCCGCGACGGCTGGTGGACGCTGTTCTGGATTTACAACATCGGTTGGACGATCGCCTCGGCGATCCTGCTCGTGCCGCTGCTGCCGACCGCGGTGGTGATGTTTGCGACGCACGACGCGCAGCCGCAGGTCGCGCTCGCCTCCGGATGTCTCGGCCTTTTCGTCACGCTGCTGCTCATGCTGGTGGTGGCGGTGGTGACCACGATCTGCATCAATCGCGCGATCGCACACTGGGCCGTGCGAGGCAGCGGCGCGCGCGAAGCGCTGGCCGCCGGGTGGGCGGCGATGCGCGGCGACCTCGGCCGCCTGTTTCTCATCGCCATCGCTCTGTTCGTCGTCTCGCTGGCCGGGTCGAGCTTCTTCGGCGGCCTGTCGTTCTTCGCCGTCTTCGGCACCGCGTTCATCGACGCCCCGGTCGGCGTGCTCGTCACGTTTCCGATCCGCATCCTAAGTACCATCTGCAGCTCCATCTTCAGCGCCGCCGTCTCGAGCTGGTTTCTCGCGGCGTACGCGAGCGTGGAGGTGGAGGAGTAGTTTTCGTTAACGGTTGCCCGTTGCCCGTTCCCCGTTGCCCGGGATGCGTGGCGGGAATCGACTGCACCGCGCGCCACTCCGTTCCTGCGACGTCCGCGCCCTGCCGACACCGCCCCTCGGCAACGGGCAACGGGCAACGGGCAACCGTTAACGCGCAACCGACAACCGACAACACGCCAACCGGACACGCTAGACTCCGCACCCGTGACCTCCACCTCGCACACACACTTCTTTTCTCGTGACGCGCAAAGTTTTCGGCCATCGGCCATCCGTGCGTTTGCGAAGCTGATCAACGATCCGAACATCATTTCGTTCGCGGGCGGGGTGCCGAATCCCGATACGTTTCCGGCGGAGTGCATTGCGGAGATTGCGCAGCGGGTGATTCGCGACCGGCGCTGGGTTTCGCTGCAGTACGGGCCGACGCGTGGGCTGCCGCGGTTGTGCGAATCGATTGCGACGATCTGTGTTGCGCGGGGGATGGTCGACTGCGTCGCGGACGACGTGCTGACGACGACCGGCTCGCAGCAGGCGCTCGATCTCATCGCGCATACGTTCCTCGATCCGGGTGACGTCGTGGCGGTCGAGTTGCCGACGTACATCGGCGGGTCGGCGTCGTTTTTCGGACGGAGCGCGGAGCTGGCCGGCGTGGCGCAGGATGACGAGGGCATCGTGCCGGAGTCGCTGCGCGAGCTCGCGTCGACGCGCCGCATCAAGCTGCTCTACACGATCCCCAATTTTCAAAATCCGTCGGGACGTCTCATGACGCAGGCGCGTCGGGCGGCGGTACTGGAGCTGGCGGAGGAGTTCGACTTTCTCGTCATCGAAGACGACCCGTACGGCGAGCTGGTTTACGTGCCTGGAGCCGATACGCTGGCGATGAAGTCGCGCGACGCGAACGGCCGCGTGCTGTACCTCGGATCATTTTCCAAAGTGCTCGCGCCGGGCCTCCGCTGCGGCTGGATCGTCGCGGCGAAACCGCTGCTCGAGCGGCTGGAGATCGCGAAGCAGGCGGCCGACTTGTGCTCCGGCATGCTCGACCAGTCGATCGTCGACGAGCTGATCATCGACGGCGAGCTCGCGCCGCAGATCGGCCGCGTGCGCGACTTTTATCGCGGTAAGCGAGGCATCCTGATCGAAGAGCTCGACCGCCACTTCCGCGGCAAAGCGCAATGGACGCCCGCCGACGGCGGCCTCTTCACCTTCGTCACGATGAACGAGAACGTCGACACCGCCGCGCGCATCAACGACGCCGTCGCAAACGGCGTCGCCTACATCCCCGGCCGCCCGTTCTTCGTCGACGGCAGCGGCGCAAACACGATGCGCCTGACGTTTGCGAAGGAAAGCGACGACCGGATTCGCGAAGGTGTGGCGAGGCTGGCGCGAGTGTTCGGCTGAGGGGTCATGAATTGAAAATTGAAAGTTGAAAATTGAAAAAGGTGGTGACGGCAGCGCGCGCCGCGACCCCTGCCGATCTTTCAATTTTCAATTCTCAATTTTCAATTATTCTTACCGCCACCAAACTCGGAGGTCCCTTCCCTTGGACAGTCATCGTGGCGGCTGGATCGAAATCATCGCCGGAGGCATGTTTTCCGGAAAATCGGAAGAACTGATTCGGCGCCTGCGCCGTGCCGTGATCGCGCGCCAGCGGGTACAGGTGTTCAAGCCGCTGCTCGACGACCGCTTCTCGACCGACGAAGTGGTGTCGCGCGATGAGCGCCGCCTGAAAGCGTTCGCGGTGGCGACGAGCGCGGAGCTGCTGGGACGGGTGGAGATCGGGATCCAGGTGGTCGGGATCGACGAGATCCAGTTCTTCGACGCCGGGATCATCGACGTCTGCATGCAGCTCGCGGACGCCGGCATCCGCGTCATCGCGGCGGGGCTCGATCAGGATTACATGCGCCGTCCGTTTGGACCGATGCCGGGGCTGCTCGCCGTGGCGGAAGAAGTCTCGAAGATGCACGCGGTCTGCGTCCGCTGCCGCGGGGCGGCGCACTACTCGCAGCGCGTGTCCGGCGGAAACGCGCAGGTGGAAGTCGGCGATTCGTCGTACGAAGCGCGCTGCCGCCATTGCTTCGAGCGCTATCACGCGGTGCCGGAGGAGACGCCGGCCGTGCAGCTCACGATCCCGCAACCGCTGCTTGAAAGCGTCTGATGGTCGGCGTGTGAAGCTTCGCGGCGCGGCACTGCTCGCGATGTTCGTCGCGTTCGCGTCGCTGCAGTGCCGCAGAGCGGAAGGGGTCTCGGCCAGTCCGGTCGAGCGCGAAGCGGAAGAGGCGTTGGTCGCCTACCTCCGCATCGATACGACCAGCGGAAAAGAAACGGCAGGCGCGACGTACCTGCGCGATTTCCTCAGAAAAAACGGCATCGACGCGCGCCTGGTCGGCGACGATCCGCAACGACAGGGCGTCTACGCGCGCCTCGCCTCGGGCTCGCGCGAGCCGGCACTGCTGCTGCTCAGCCACATCGACGTCGTTCCGGCCGCGGCGGAACGCTGGCGCAATCCGCCGTTCGCGGCGACGCGCGAGGGGGGTTACATCTGGGGCCGCGGCGCGCTGGACGACAAATCGATCACCATCGCCGAGGTGATGGCGCTGCTCGACTTGAAACGGCGGGGCGCCAGACTGCGGCGCGACGTCGTGCTCCTCGCCACACCCGACGAAGAGCGCGGCGGTCTTCTCGGCGCGAAGTTGCTGCTCGAAACGCGGCCCGAGCTCTTCGCGAACGTCGGCTTCGTGCTCAACGAAGGAGGCCTCAGCGAGACCGCGGTCGATCGCGTGCTGTACTGGGGAATCGAGGTGCAGCAGAAAGTGCCGCTCTGGTTGCGCGTCACGTCCGAGGCGCAGGGAGGGCATGGTGCGGTCGCGGCCGCGAACGGCCGCGGCGCGCCGGCGAAGCTCGTGCGCGCGCTCGCCGCGATCGATCAGCTCGAAACGCCGTATCGCATCACCGACACGGTGGCGCGCGTGGCGGCCCTCGGCGCGAAGATGCGCAACGACCGTCGCGGCGCGGCGTTGCACCTCATCCGCGAACCGCTCGACGTCGCACGCATCGAGCGGGAGCTCGCCCCTGGCGATCGCACGCTCTTGCGCGACACGATTGCCATCACGCACATCTCCGCGCCCGGCGCCGTCAACGTCGTACCGTCGCGCGCGGTCGCCGACCTCGACATCCGTCTGCTCGCCGGGACGAAGCCGGACGAAATGGTGGCGCGAGTGCGCGAGGCCGTCGGCGCGAACGCGACGGTGGATGTGCTGGTGGCGGGCGAGCCGCTGGAGGAAACGTCGATCGATACGGAGCTCTACGCGGTGCTGACGCGCGTCTTCACCGCGGCCGCGCCCGGCTCCGCCGTGGCGCCGATGATCTCGCCCTTCACCACCGACAGCCGCTGGTTTCGCGCGCGCGGCATCACCGCGTACGGCATCGCGCCGTTCAAGGTGAACTACTACGACACCGACGGCATCCACGGGGACAACGAGCGCATTCGCGCACGCTTCTTCAGCGAAGGAGTGGGTGTGATGCGCGACGTGGTGCGCGGGTTTTGCGAGGTCCGCTGAACGTGCCGCGTTCGCGAGCAGACATGAGCGGACTGCGCGCGTCACTCGGCGGCTCCCTGG
>DASVUA010000315.1:0-2174 GCA_036387295.1 Thermoanaerobaculia bacterium
GTCTTCCGGGTGATTGAACTCGAAGACCGATCGTCCGACGATCTCGGCCGGCGAAAAGCCGACGACGTTCACCGCGTTCCGGCTCGCGAACTTCACCATTGTGTCGCGGCCGATCACCAGAATCAGATCGCTCCCATGCTCGACGAGGTGACGGAATCGTTCCTCGTTCCCGCTCAATGCCGCCTCGGCCGCTTTGCGCTTGCCGATGTCTTCGACGACCGCGATGAAGTAGTCGGGCGTACGGTCGGATTTCCGCACCAGCGAAATCGTCAGCGTGGCCCAGACCAGCACGCCGTCTTTGCGTACATACCGCGTTTCCGTCGCCTCGCTCGAAACGTTTCCGGCGAGCACGTCATCGATTTTCGCCTGTACATGCGGCAGGTCGGGCGCATACGAGAGGTCGGCCAGAGTTTGCTCGACGAGCTCATCGCGTGAATAGCCGAGGAGATGGCAGAGGCGGTCGTTGACATGCAGCCAGCGGCCATTCACTGCAACGTGCGCCATCCCCACCGCCGACTGTTCGAACGTCGCGCGAAACTGCTGCGTCATCGCGTGGCGTGCACTGACGTCGCGCGCGGTGATCAACACCGCCGCCTCGCCGTCAGGCGTGACGGTCGGAACGCCGCTCACCTCGACATGAATCTCCTGTCCATCGAGGCGGATCAGCCGCTGCTCGTGCGGCTCGGTACGCGCGCCGCTCGCGACTTTCTGAATGCGCGCGGCGATTGCGTCGCGGAGGTCCGCCGGCACGAACTCGATGGTCGGCCGCCCGACGAGATCCGCCGGCGATGTCGCGCCGAGCAGGCGGACGGCCGCGGGATTTGCGTAAATCCACACGCCGCGCGAATGCACGAGCAACGGATCAGGCAGCAGGTCGTAATGCATCTCGAAGTCGGAGTGGATCATTCCGTCGTGTTCGGCACGCACGTGGACCGGAGCGCAGGATTTCATTGCTCGCGTAGAATCGCAGGCAATGATGACAAGAGGATTACTGGTCGTCCTGTTCGCCCTGCTCCCCTTCACCGCTTCCGCACAAATCGACCCCGAGCTGCTCGCCGGAATGAAAGCGCGCGCCATCGGCCCTGCCGCAATGAGCGGGCGCGTCGCGGCAATCGACGCCGTCGAATCGAATCCCGACATCGTCTATGTCGGCGCGGCGACCGGCGGCGTCTGGAAGTCCGTCGACGGCGGTCTCGCCTTCACTCCGATCTTCGACGATCAGCCGGTCGCTGCAATCGGCGCGGTCGCGATCTTTCAGCCGAGTCCCGACATAGTATGGGTCGGTACCGGCGAAGGAAATCCGCGCAATTCGATGTCCGTCGGCAATGGCATTTACAAATCCGTCGACGGCGGCCGCACCTGGCAGCACCTAGGACTCGAGAAGACCGAGCGCATTCATCGCATTGTTCTGCATCCGCGCGATCCGAACATCGCCTGGGTCGCAGCACTCGGCCAGGCGTGGGGCCAGAACGCCGAGCGCGGCGTATTCAAAACCACGGATGGCGGCAAGAGCTGGACGAAGGTTCTGTACGTCAATGACCGCACCGGCGCCGCAGATCTCGTCATCGACCCGTCGAATCCAAACAAACTATTCGCCGCAATGTGGGAGTACCGCCGCTGGCCCTGGTTCTTCCACTCCGGCGGCTGGGGCTCCGGCCTGCACGTCAGCACCGACGGCGGCGCGACCTGGACGCGTGCCACTGAAGACGACGGCATGCCCAAAGGACAGCTCGGCCGCATTGGCGTCGCGGTTTCGCGTTCTTCGCCGAACGTCGTCTATGCAATCGTCGAAGCGCAGAAAAGCGCGCTGCTCCGCTCGGACGACGGCGGCCGCAAATGGACGGCCGTGAATACAGAGCCGAATATCGCCAGCCGTCCGTTTTATTACGCGGACATCCGCGTCGATCCTGTCGATGCGAATCGCGTCTACAAAGTCGAGTCGTTGATTTCGCTCTCCACCGACGGCGGCCGGTCGTTCAGGGTGCTGGTGCCGTTCGCGAAAGTGCATCCCGACTATCACGCGTTCTGGATCAATCCCAATGATCCGAGCCACATTTACTCCGGCAACGACGGCGGTGTCGCCGAGAGTGAGGACCGCGGCCAGAGCTGGCGGTATGTCGCCACGCTCCCCCTCGGACAGTACTACCACATCGCCGTCGACAATGACACGCCCT
>DASVUA010000316.1:0-1603 GCA_036387295.1 Thermoanaerobaculia bacterium
ACCTGACCTTTCCAGACGGCCGGCCTGACGCGCCGACATAGTCTCTATGGAAGTCTGGCGCAGCAGGCGAATACACGCGCCACCTCACCGTCACCCGCGCGTCATCAGCGGCACCGACGCGCACGAATGGACGTCAATCCGAGACAGCACGCGCTCGAGTGGGCCGCGGGCGTGCGTGCGGCGAGATCATTCCGCAGGCAAGCTGCGACAGTCCATCGGCGCTCCCGACCAGTTCCGAACGACGCACAACATGGCCGGCGGTGTAAACTGCACGCGTGCGGATCTCGCGCATCGATCACATCAACATTACGGCCGACAGCGTCGTCGTCGAACGGTGCCGCCGCTTCTACGTCGACGTACTCGGTTTCACCGAAGGGCACCGTCCTTCATTTGCGTCGGCAGGATACTGGCTGTATGCAGCGGACGAGCCGCTCGTGCACCTCACGGTAGCTGAGGCGCATCAAGCGCCCGGTTCCGCGTGTGATCATGTCGCGTTCGCGTGTTGCGGTCTCGAACACTGCATTGAGCGGCTCCAATCGGCTGGCGTTGACTTCACGAGATCTCACGTTCCTGCTAGCCGAGCCGTTCAGCTGTTTTTGACAGATCCCTCGGGGCTGCGACTCGAGCTGCAGTTCGCTGCGCCGTAATGGCGTCGCCTACCTGGATAGCGATGAACCCGCGCTTGTTCCGGCGGGACGGCGGCGCGGCCGAATCCGCGGCAAAGGGGCGGCAGCCACGATTGCGGATGGCGAAAGACTGCATGGCGGCGGCTCGCGTAAACTCCTGCCGCGATGAACATGTCCATACTACTGCGACGTTAACAAAGGCGTGAGGCGAGGATGCTCGGACTTGCAAAGGGCAGCGTAGCGCTTTGCTCTCATTCAGAGGACTGGCACCGGCTCTTCTCGGAAGAGGCGTTCCGAATACGTAAGGCGAGCGCTCATCACTTCCTGGCGATCGAACACATCGGTAGCACGGCAATCTGCGGCCTCGTCGCGAAGCCGATCGTCGATATCGCCGCGGCGGTGAACGACGTCGCGCTGGAAGTCGGCTGCATCGCGAAATTAGAAGAGCTCGGCTACGAATACCGCGGCGAGAGCGGTATCAGGGCGCGCGCCTATTTCGTAAAAGGTCAGCCACGAACCCATCACCTGCACGTTCTCAACGTCGCCAGCCAGGAGTGGCGAAACCACATTACTTTTCGTGATTATCTGCGGGACCACCGCGACGTTGTCGAAGAATACGCTTCACTGAAGCGAGTGCTCGCCGCTCAATACAACGACGATCGTGAGGCCTACACCGAAGGGAAGGGTGCCTTCATACGCGACGTAATAAGGCGGGCGGCAAGGGCGGCGCGGGCTAACACATACTGAGCGCTGCATTGCGATACGTGTTTTCAATTCAACGCGAGCGGCGGCCGCCCGAGTTAGTTTGCATCAACGTGCGTTAGCTGTAGACGTCGCGCAGACACCTCAAAGCGCAAGTGCGTCGTTGACAACCAGCATGCCGCCTGTCACTGTCTTGAACATGGCTGCCGATATCGACACGTCCATCGAACTTGCGGACAGGTCTGGACAGAGGATTCGCGCCGATCTTCATGGAA
>DASVUA010000317.1:0-3070 GCA_036387295.1 Thermoanaerobaculia bacterium
CAGCTCGGCGATGTCATGCGCGAATCGGTTTCGGCCGCGTATTCGTACGTCCGCTCCAAGGCTCACGAGCTCGAGATCGACGACAAGCGCTTCGCCGAGCACGACATCCACATTCACTTTCCCGCCGGTGCCATCCCGAAAGACGGACCTTCCGCAGGTGTGGCGATCGCGACCTGCATCGCCTCCGTGATGGGCGAGCGTCCGGTGCGCCATGACGTCGCGATGACCGGCGAGATCACGCTTCGCGGCAAAGTTCTGTCGGTCGGCGGCATCAAAGAGAAGGTGATGGCCGCACATCGTGCGAACATCCAGACCGTCGTGCTGCCCGAGGGAAATCGCAAGGACCTCCAGGAAGTGCCGGAGGAAACGAAGAAGAATCTGCAGTTCGTCTTCGCGCAGCGCGTCGAGGATGTCTGGAAGGAAACGCTCATTCCGCTCTATCTCGCCCGCGGCGAAGACCGCAAGTACGACGAAGCCGAATATCGCGCCGACCGCGAACGCGAGATCGCGCGCCACGATGAGCAAGAGCGAGCCGACCGCCGATGAAGCGAGGCTGTCTCGACAATCTGCTGTTCACCGCGCTGCTGCTGGTTGCGTTCGGCAGCAGCACCTACTTCTGGTTCACGTTTTTCGTGAAAGGGCGATCGCTGCCGACGCCGAACCTCATCGGCCGTTCGGTGAATGACGCGCGCAACATCGCGCAGGACCTCGGGGTCGAGCTGCAGGTCGACGAAGAGCGGCGCCGCAACTCGGACAAAGTGCCGGTCGGTCACGTCGTGTGGCAGAACCGCACTCCCGGCGCGACGAGCTTCATCAAACGCGGCTCGACGATGCGCGTCGAACTCAGCGCCGGCCCGCTCGTGCTGCGCGTGCCCGACTTTGCGGGCGTGACGCCCGGCACCGGCATGCTGCGCCTCGGGCAGCAGAACCTGAAGCTCGCGAACCTCACGTATGTGCCCACCGAAGAGCGTGGGATCCTGGCGGCAGACCCGCCGAAAGGAACCGTCGTCGCGCCGCAGAGTCCCGTCTCGCTGCTCGTCTCCGTTCCCAGCGAGCCGGTGCAGTACGTCATGCCCGACCTGATCGACCGCCAGCTCGAAACCGTGCGACTCGCGCTCGAGACACGCGGCCTCAACGTCGCGACCGTAAAGTACGAGGCCTATCCCGGAATCGCCGACGGCATCATCATCCGCCAGTACCCGCTGCGCGGCGCGCCGGTGACCACCCGCGACCCGATCTCGGTCGTCGTCTCACGCGCGGAGGAAACCGGTGGCTTCGCGCCCATCCCGCCGCCGGTCGCGCAACCGGCGCCTGCGCCCGCCGCTCCCGCTCCGGAGGCGGCGACGACGACGCAATGACGGCGTCGCGCATTGGCAGCTCGTCTCGGTTACACACTCGAATCGCCTTCCGGCTCGAACGATCATGATCAAAATCGCACCCTCGCTCCTGAGCGCCGATTTCGCGAATCTCGCCTCGGAACTGCAGACCATCGCGGAGGCCGACATCCTTCATCTCGACGTGATGGACGGCCACTTCGTGCCGAACATCACGCTGGGACCGCCGATCATCAAAGCGTTGCGGCCACGCACGCAGCTGCCATTCGACTGTCATCTCATGATCTCGAATCCGCAGCAGTACATCCCGGCGTTCATCGACGCGGGAGCGAACATGATCTCGATTCACGTCGAGACCGAGCCGCATCTGCAGCGCGCATTGCAGCTGATTCGCGACGGCGGGGCGAAAGCGGGCATCGCGATCAACCCTGCCACGAGCGCCGAAACGCTCTCCACGGCACTCGAGTTCTGCGACTACGTTCTGGTCATGACCGTCAACCCCGGATTCGGCGGGCAGAAGTTCATAGAACCTGTCGTGCCCAAGATTCGTCATATCGCCAGACTCATTCGCGAGCGGGGGCTTCGTGTGGAAATCGAGGTGGATGGCGGAATCGACGAGCGGACCGCTCCGGTCGTCGTCGACGCCGGCGCTTCGATTCTCGTTGCGGGCTCGGCGGTGTTCGGACGCGAAGATCGCGCCGCTGCAATGGAGTCGATCCGGAGCGCTGTTAGCACGTTGAAGATTTAGGGGGAACACTCTTGAAGCTCAGACATCTGATTCTCATGATCGCCACGCTGTTCGTGGTCGCCGCATGCAACCGCGGTCCACGCACGTACCGCGCGGTCGTCGATCCCGAACTGCTCCAGCTTTCGAAAGAGCAGCTCTTCCAGAAGGGCGAGGATGCCTTCGCGCGCGAGAAGTGGCAGCGCGCGCGGACGTACTACTCGCACCTGTACGAAACCTACGCGAACGACCCGCTCGGACGCCGCAGCCTGCTGCGCGTCGCCGACACGTACTTTGAGCAGGGCGACCCGGTGAACCTGGTGGAGGCGCAGTACAAGTACCGCGATTTCATCAACCGCTATCCGACTTCCGAGCAGGCCGATTACGCGATGCTGCGCATCGCCATGACCGCGTACAAGCAGATGGAGCGGCCGGACCGCGATCAGCAGAAGACGCGCGAGGCGCTCGAGAAGTTCGACGACGTGCTGCGGACCCATCCGAACAGCCCGTTGAAGGCGGAAGCGGAAGCGCGGCGCCAGGAAGTGCTCGACCGGCTGGCCAGGCACGAGCATCTGGTGGCGCGTTTTTACGTGAAGCGCGGCAGCTTCAATGCCGCGGTACAGCGCCTCAACTTCCTCATCGACACCTATCCGCGCTACAACGAACGCGCCGGTGCGTTCTATGATCTCGGCACGGCGCTCACGCGGCTCGGCCGCTCGGGCGAGGCGCGTCTCTATTTCGAGCGCGTCGTGACCGAATATCCGGAAAGTGATTACGCGGGCCGCGCGAAGCAGCGCCTCGGCGAAACACCGGCCGAAACCAAAGCAGAAAACAAAGCATGAAGAAATTCGCTGTTCTCGCACTGATGCTCTCCGCCGCGTGCACGTCGACGGTCGACGATGCACCGGAGCCGGTGACCACGCCGCAGGTGGTCACCGATCCCGCGCTCACGCAGAACGTGAACGCACTCCAGACGCAGCTCACTGAGCTGCTCGAGCGTCTCGATGTGATG
>DASVUA010000318.1:0-3555 GCA_036387295.1 Thermoanaerobaculia bacterium
CTCCACTAGACTCGAACCGGAGCGCACGCTTTTTGCTCGACAGGGTTCCATGCGCCGTTTTGCTGTCTGTTCGCTCCTGTTCCTTCTCGCCGGTTGCGCGTCCAGCCGCAGCGAACGTCCGGCGGGCGTTGCGCAACCCGACATCGGCACCGAGGCGGTGGGGTCTGTGTTCTTCGGAAGCGGCTCGAGCGCACCGATCACACTGGAAGTCGCGGTGCGGAACAACGCGCAGACGGCGATCGCGATCCGCGAAGTCGAGATCAGCGCGCCCGGCATGACCACGTACACCATTCGTCCCGTACGGCGGCCGTTCAACGAAGTCATCGCCGCCGGCGACACGCGGAGCGTCACGCTCTTCACCACCGCCTACACCACCGTTCGTGACCCGTCTGAACCGCTGACGCTGCGCACGATCGTCACGTTCGAAGCGAACGGCCAGCGCTGGCGCGAGTTCGTGCAGCGGTAAGCACTCCCTGACGGCACGCCGCCCGGTTGCGATACGCTCGGCGCATGCGCTTCCAGCTCCTGGCACTGCTCGCCCTCTGCAGCGTTTCGTGCGCATCGCGTGAAGCCCTGGTTCGGTATCCAAAATTGGCCGCGCACAGCGTTGCCGAAGTCGCGAAAGCGCCCGTGCGCGAGTGGAAGAGCGTGGCCGTCACGAGCGCTGTGATCGGAGGCGCGCTGCTGCTCGACCACGAGATCGCCGACGTCGTAACCAGCAACGATTCGTCCGCGCTCAATCACGCCGCGAAGACGATCGAGCCGTTCGGCGGCGGCGCGTCGGACAAAGTGATCGGAGCGTTCCTGCTCTATGGCGTCGCCGGAAAAAACGATCGCGCGCGACAGGTCGCCTTCGATTCATTTCTCAGCAGCGTCATCGCCTCGAAAGGAATCACGCCGGCATTGAAGTCGCTGACTCAGCGCGCGCGTCCTAATGACGGCGAACGCGATTCCTTCCCTTCCAATCACGCGACGCAGGCGTTCGCCGTCGCGAGCGTCATCGCCACGCATTACGACGAGCGGCCATGGGTGCGCTGGGTCGCATACGGCGTCGCCAGCGGAGTCGGCTTCGCCCGCGTCTATCACGACGCCCATCACACCTCCGACGTCATCGCGGGCGCCGCCATCGGCACGCTCGTCGGCAGAACCGTCGCGCGTGCAAACCGCAACGCGCGCGCAACGTGGACCCTCGTCCCGACCATCACCACCGGTGAGGTCGGATTTCTCGTCGCCATCCACCGCTGAGCGCAATCAGCGCGTACGCGGTTCCTCGGTCACCGCGCAGGTGACGCCTTCCGTGGTGGCGGTGACGAGCTTGCGCGACGCGGTATCGATGCGCCAGGCGCGGAGCACGCGATGGTTGTGCGCGGGATCGTCTTCGGCGAGGGCGACGTAATCGGCGCGTTCGCCGCTGCGTGTGGCGGTCAAACAGACGAGCGAGTTCTCCGGCATCACGATCGGGACGACGTCGAGCGTCTCCCAGCGCACGTTGCCGGTGCGATCGTTCGTCCGGCGCAGCAATTCGAGGCGATGTGCCCCTTCACGCACGCGGTGATGCACGGCGAATTGATGGTCGGTCAGCGTGAAGCCGCCCCAGTCTTCCCACCCTTCATCGGAGGTCGACGCACAGCCGATCAGCACGAACGTGAGGAGCAACGCAATGCGGGTCGTCATCCGTTACCTCGTCGTCGTCTGCTGTCCGCCGGCATTGGCGCCCGACTCGGCGTACGTTCCCTCGCCTCCCGGCGTGGGTGGCGGCGTGTCGGGATTTCCCGGCGGCGGCGTATTGGAGCGCGTTTCGCCGCCTTTCGACGGATCGTTTTTCGCGCCGTGCGTGTGCGGTGAAGCGTTGTCGTTTCCGCCGCCGCAGCCGGTGGCGAGTGTCAGACAGAGGACAAACAAAAGCGTGCTTCGCATGAAGCGGGTTGAGAGCAACGGCTGTGCCCCAGGTCGCCGCGCTGCAGCAAATTGCGCATGAGGCCGGTCATTTATTTGACCTCCTCGCGCACGGGTGTCACCATGCTTGCTCGTCCAATGCTCATCGCTGATTCCCTAAAACTGCGACGTGCCGTTGCCGCCGCGGATCCCGACTGGTTACGCGCCGCTGCCGACGCGGGCGCGGTGGGGTTCTGGCACGTCGATGCCGCGAGCGGCACCCTCGACTGCACGCCCCGATGCACGGCGCATTTCGGCTTTCCCGCCGAGACGCACGTGACGCTCGAAACGCTCTGGTCGGCCATCCATCCTGAAGATCGCGAGAGCGTCGCCGCGGCGATCGCCGAGGCGACCGAGATGCGCCGCGCGTCGGCGATCGAGTTCCGTGCAGTGTGGCCCGACGGCAGCGTGCGCTGGCTCGTGATGCGCGGCTGCTACGTGGAGCTCGACGGCCGCGCGGGCATGGTCGGTACGACCATCGACGACACCGACCGCCGCCGGGCCGAAGAGCTGAATCGCCTCATTACGACGCACGTGGCCGAGGGGATCTGTTTCATGGATTCCGGCGGCGTGCTGACGTTCGCCAACCCTGCCGCGGAAAAGATCTTCGGCTGGACCGCGGACGAACTGCGCGGGCAGGTGCTGCACAACGTCGTCCATCACAAACACCCCGACGGCTCGCCGTTTCCGTTCGACGACTGTCCGCTCGGCAAGTCGCTCACGCTCGGCAGCCCGGTCAGCGATCTCGAACAGCAGTGGATCCACAAAGACGGCCACTTCATCCCGGTGGTCTGTTCTTCCACTCCGATCATGGAGGAAGGGCGCGTCACCGGCGCGGTGGTGTCGGTGCACGACATCGCCGAGCGAAAGCAGATGGAAGATGCGCTGCGCGAAGCGAGCCGCGCGAAGGACGAGTTCCTCGCCACGGTTTCGCACGAGCTGCGCACCCCGATGACCGCCATCCTCGGCTGGTCGCAGTTGCTGAAGACGATGGAGCTCACGCCCGAGCTGCGCGTCGCGGTGCAACAGATCGAGCTGAGTGCAAAAGCGCAGGCGACGATCGTCGATGACCTCATCGACGTTTCGCGCGCGATCACCGGCAAGCTGCGTCTGCACGTCGCGCGCATCGAAGCCGTGACCGTGCTGAACGAGGCGATGCAGATGGTCGAGACAACGGCCACCGCAAAACGGATCGTCATCAATCGCACGGTGCATTGTGAGAACGCGACGCTGATCGCGGACCGCGGCCGCCTCCATCAGATCTTCTGGAATCTGCTCTCGAACGCGATCAAATTCACGCCGGAAGGGGGAACGGTCGAAGTGCGGATGACCTGCACGCGCGAGCGGTTGACCGTCACGGTGACGGACAACGGCATCGGCATCGCGCCGCAATTCCTCCCGTTCGTCTTCGATCGCTTCAGCCAGCAAAGCGGAGCCACCACCCGCATGCACGGCGGCCTCGGGCTCGGCCTCGCGATCGTGAAGCAACTCGTCGAAATGCACGGCGGCACCGCCACCGCCGCAAGCGAAGGCCCCGGCAAAGGCGCCACCTTCACGATCGTCCTCCCGAGAGGGTAAGCGAGCAAACTTCAAAAAGTGGAGCGGCGGGCTTCAGCCCGC
>DASVUA010000319.1:0-6979 GCA_036387295.1 Thermoanaerobaculia bacterium
AACGGCGTGCAGTTCTTTTTCGACCGTCTCTTCGCGAACGGCAAAGACGTGCGCGCACTCGCTGGCTCGAAGATCGCGGCCGTCGGACAGGCCACCGCCGACGCGCTCCGCGCGCGCGGTCTCGTTCCGGATGTGATGCCGGAGCGCTTCATCTCCACCGAGCTGCTGCCGCTGCTCCCCGAAGATCAGCGCGGCCTCCGCATCGCGGTCGTTCGCGCGGCAGAAGGGCGCGACGAGCTGCTCGACGAGCTCCGCCGCCGCGGCGGTGCCGTCGATCTCGTCGTCGCCTACCGCACCGTCGCCGCCGACTACGATCTGGACGAGCTGCGCACGCTCATCGCGAACGACAGCATCGACGCGGTGACGTTCACCAGCGCCTCGACCGTCGATCACTTTTTCGCGAAGCTCACCGAAGACGAACGGACGCGCGTGCTGCAGCGGGCAAAACTCGTGAGCATCGGTGCCGCGACGAGCGAAGCGATCGCACGCTACGGCCGCGGCCCCGATCTCGTCGCGCCGAAAGCAACCGTGCAGTCGATGCACGACGCACTCGCGCAGCGCGCGTGATGGTGATGGGGGGACGACGAGTGGCCTCCGGGGGGCCGGCATGGCCGGCAGCACTGGTTGCCCAAGGCTGAACGGGCGCGTGCCGCGGTGCGCGCGATCCTCGCGAAAACAAACGCCGCCGGCCGTGCCGGCCCGCCGGAGGCCCCCCGTCGTCTCCTCAATGACATAACCTCCGCAGCGTGACCGTCTGGAACGACGCCGACTTTGCCGAGCGGCTCGCGCATGCGAACTGGATGGCGAACACCGCCGTCCTCATGCATCTCAACGAACGCGCCACCGGCGACCCGGCGCGCGACTGGCTTTCCTCCTGGGCGCATCGCTGGTTCGTCGGCGACCGGCTGCGCGTACTCGTCCTCGGCTGTGGTGAAGGGTGGCTCGAGCGTGCCATCGCAGAGTGGCCATCCGTCGCGCACATCGACGCCGTCGACTTTGCGGAGCACGCCGTGGCGCGGGCGCGCGAGCTTGCGCGCGGCATCGAGAAGATCGCGTACGGCGTCGTGAACCTGAATCACGACACGCTGCCTGCTGGCGCGTACGACGTCGTGGTCGCGCATTCGGTGCTCCATCACATCGAAAACCTCGAGCATGCGTACGTGCAGATCGAACGGAGCATGCGCGCGAACGCCACACTCATCGTCAACGAATACGTCGGCCCGAATCGCTTTCAGTACAGCGACGACGTGCTCGGAATCATCAACGCCTTGTTCCGCTGCCTTCCCGCCGAGCAGCGCAGGCCGTACGAAACGCGCACGCGGCCGACGGTCGAGGAAATGCTGGCGAACGATCCGACCGAAGCCGTGCGCGCCGAGGAGTTGATGGCGTGTGCGGAGAGACACTTTGAGGTCGTGGAGAGGAAAGAGCTCGGCGGCGCGATCGTGCAGCACCTGCTCTACGACATCGTGCAGAACTTCCGCTTCGAGATCCCGCGCGAGCGGAGCCTCATCGAAATCCTCTGCACGATCGACGCGATGCTCACCGACGCGAAACGGATCCCGTGCGATTTCGTCATCTGCGCCGCGCGCAAAAAGGGATCGTCGGTCACGCCTGCCGCACGGCCGCTGCCGCCGCGCCCCGAAGGCGCCGCCGATCGCGAGCGCGATCCGCTCGCGCGCATTCCGTTGCACTCGCGGCTCCTGCGCGGGGGCGGCCTTGACGCGCATCAGCGGCGGCTGCTGCGTCTCGCGCGTCTCTCGCAGAACGAGCGTCGCGCGAATCTGTTCGACGAAAACGCGCTCCTCGGGCCATTCGGCCGGCCGCGCGACTGGAGCTGGCTCCTCGCGCACGCGCCGCACGACAGCGCCATCCGCGACCTCCTCCAAACAGCCGCCGCTATACTCGCGCCGACGTGAACCGCCTCTACGACCGCATCGTCAGCGCGTTTGTCTGGATCGCCGCGTTTTCCCTTGCCGCCGGGATCTTTCTCTCCCTCACGCTGCTGCTGACCGGGTTGCCGCCCACCGCCCCGGTGGCCGTCGGCGCCGTAACCATCGATCGCTACTCAAAGCTGCGCGACTACGTCAGTGCCGCGCTCTTTTTTCTGCTCGTTCCGCCGCTCACGATCTGGTTGCGCGGCGTGCTCGAGCGCGCCACGGCGCGACTCGCAACCACGCCCGAACGGCTGCTGTTCAACGGCGCCTTTCTGCTCTCGCCGTTCTTCTATCTCACCACCGGCACGGTCGGCTGGATTCTCCCGCTGCCGGTCGCGCTCGCGCTCACCGGCCCGCGCGCACTGGCGTTCGCGCGCGGCAGGCGATGGGTGCGCAGCTTCTTTCGTCCGGAGCTCGGCCCGTATCACGCGCTGTTGTTCGCGGAAGCGCTGGCCTGGCTCTTCTTCCGTTACCTCATCACCGCGCGGCGCATCGCGCACGTGCAATCGCTCTTTCTCGAAGTCGTCTTCGTCGCGCTTTTCATGGCCATCTTCTGGGGCGCGGCGATTCTCATTTCGCGCATGAGCGAGCTCGCCTTCGGGCAGCGCGCGGAAGAGGTGTTCAAGCGGATCACCGTGGCCGCGCTGCCGCTGGTCGCGCTGCCGTTTCTCGCCGCGGCGTGGGCCCCGGTGCCGCGGCCGCGTCTCGTCGTTCTCGTGACGCTCGTCGTCATCGGTCTCGTCGCCTGGCGCCTCCGCCGGCCGATGTCCGCGCGCGCGGCGCGGAACGTCTCGGCGTATCTCACCATCCCCGCGCTCATCTATCTTTTCAGCTACTGCTCGACGGCCGCGATGACGCAGTTCGTCGACCTCTTTCATCGCGGTGAGGCGATCGGGCCGGCGTCCGATTACCTGCGCGGCGAAGTGCCGTTTCGCGACGTATTCGCGCTGCACGGGATGCTCGAAGACGGTCTGCTCGACGCCTGGCTGATGGAGCTTTTCGGACGCTCGCTCGACGTGGCGGTGATGCGCACGGTGGTCGTCGGCGCGTTCCTCGGCGTCGCGATCTGGTTTCTCGGCATCGCCGTCTTCGACTCCATTCCGCTCGCGCTGCTCTGCGTCGCGGTCGGCTCGTGGACCACGGCCGAAAACAACCGCACGTTCTTTCAGGTGGCCGCCGTGGCGCTGTTCTGGAACGCGCTCCGCCGGCGCAGCCGCCTCTCGGCCGTCTTCAGCGGCATCTTCGCCGGCGTCGCCCTCTTCTTCAGTTACGAGATCGGCCTCTACACCATCGTCGGCGCACTGGCGACCGCGGTGCTGCTCTGGATCGCATCGCGGCGCGTGGCGTGGGACGGACTCGCTCCCGCACAGGCGGCGTTGTTCTTCACGCTCGGCGTGGCGCTCGGCGCGGCACCGTTCGCGATCTATCTCGCGTTGCACGGTGCGCTCGACGATTTCGTGGTCACGTCTTTCGTCACCATCCCGCGCATCATCGACGCGGTCTGGTCGCTGCCGTTTCCCGACATCGTTTCGACGTTCCGTCGAAATCTCACGGTGCACACGTTCGCCGAGTTCGTGCTGTACGAAAAGTTCCACCTGATCGTCAGCCCGCTCGTCATTGCCATCGCCGCGGTCTACTTCATTCACCGCTGGCTGCGGCGGCGCGTCGACCGGCTCGATTACGCGCTGCTCGTGTTGACCGTGTTCGCCACCGTCGCGCAGCGCACCGCATTCGGACGCGTCTCGTTCACGCATCAGTATTTCGCCGCGTTTCTAATCGGCCCGCTGATGGTGCTCCTCGGCGTTCTGGCCGGACGCGCGCTGCGCGACCTCTGGCGCGACGGCAGCGAAGGGACGCGCGCGTTCGTGGCGACGCTCGTCGCCGCCGCGATTCCGGTGGTCGCGGTGCTGTTCTGGATTCCCGATCTCGTCGACGCGCGGCTGCGCGAGTTCACGCGCTACTACTACCGCCTCCTCGCGCCGGAGCGCGACGCGAAGGCGGAGATGACGCACTGGCGCATTCACGACGTCTCGCGCGACCTGCGCGAGCTGACGCGCCCGAACGAGCCGGTATTCGATTTCTCCAACCAGCCGGCGTTCTACTTTTTCGCCGACCGGCCCAATCCGACCCGCTTCTATCAGGTGCCGATCCTCT
Organism: Thermoanaerobaculia bacterium; assembly: GCA_036387295.1. Lineage (GTDB taxonomy): Bacteria > Acidobacteriota > Thermoanaerobaculia > Gp7-AA8 > Gp7-AA8 > QHVT01. The sequence goes on from DASVUA010000319.1 coordinate 4,089, forward strand.
CGCCGCGTCCGTTCCAGGCGGAGACGATCGCCGCGCTCGAACGGGCGAAGCCGAAAGTGATCCTGCGCCGCTCGCCGGAGCTGTACGACCAGTTCGACGGCGTCTCGAACGATCTGCGCGCACAGGCCGTTTCCGCGTACATCGACGAGCTGTATCGCTTTCACAAAGCGGTGCGCGGCGTCGAGCTCTGGACGCGCCGTGCCGGCGCGGTCGCGCGCCCCACGCCCGAGTACCTCGCGCGAATTCGCATCCCGCAGCGCAAAGAGCTCTCCGCCGGCGCGACGGCGCGCATGGTTTTCCCTGCCGTAGGAAGCGTCGGCGGCATCGGCGGGTCGTACTGGCAGTCGGACCTCACCATGCACAACCCGTTTCGCGAGCCGCTGCCGGTTACGGTGCGCTACGTCTCGACGAACGTCAGCATCGACCGGCGGATCACGCTCGCGCCGCGGCAGACGTTGCGCTCGCCCGACGTGGTGCGCTCGCTGTTCGGCACCGGCGGCGGCGTCGGCGCGCTCTGGATCGAACATCGCGAAGGACGTGCGCCGGTCGCGGTGATCAAGACGTCCGACGTGGCGCACGGTGCCCGCGCGACGCTCGCACAGCCGCTCACCACGCGCGATGCCGCGACCTCGCAGACCGACATCAGCGAGCTCGCGATCGTCGGCATCCCTCCCGAGCGGTCGGTCGGCCGCCGCGTGAACCTCGGCGTGGTCAACATCGGCATCATCCCCGCGACGTTCAAGGTGACGGCACGCACGCGCACCGGCGCGCTCGTCGGCAAGAGCGTCGAAACCGGAGTGCCGGAAGACGAAGTCTGGGTCGTCAACGATCTCGAGCACGTCCTCGGCGTCAAGCTCGACGAAACCATGACCGTCCGCGTCACCGTCATCGCCGGCACCGGCGTCGCCTTCGCCAGCGTCGTCGACTTCAGCGGCGACTCAGAATCCATCGCCGCCATCCCAACGCAACAAGAGCAATAAGAGGCGAGTGCGATGTGGAGTGCGGCGACGCGAGTCGCCGCTCTCACTGCCGCAGCGCGAGCTGCGGCTCGCGCAAGGAACAGCGGCGACTGACGTCGCCGCACTCCACATGACTGCGCAGAATGAACATCAGTATGGAGTGCGGCGGCAGAGCCGCCGCTTTCCTATGCGCGCCTGTAGAAAGCGGCGACTAGCGTCGCCACACTCCACATTAGCCTTGCTGCCGCTCACTTCCACTTGTCGAGTAACGCTCGGGCATCGGCGGTGGCGGCGGCGTCTTCGACGGTGTAATCGGGGTGTGCAGGTGCGGCGATTACGGCTCGGAGCATTTTGACGGCCTGCGGTTTTTTCGAGGCGTCGTTCGAGACCATCGCTTCGGCGAGGAAGACCGTCGTGAGTTTGTTCGTCGGCTCGTGGTTGTGCGATTCCTCGAGGAAGCGGAGCGCTTCTTTTGACGACGCCCAGCCGGTGATGAACGGGATGCGCGGCGTTTGATCGTGCAGACGGCCGAGAACCCGAGAAGGGCCGCCGCCTTCGAGCTTTGGATTGACGAGATGCGCGATCGTCGCGCCGCGCAGAATGCGATCGGCCGCTCCCTGTTTCGCCGCGGCGAGTTTTCCATACGCGAGCGCCCACTCGCCCCAATTGATTGCGTCCCACAGGTAAACATCGGCCGCATTCGGAATCGAGCGAGCCGCATTGGCGACCGTCTTGGCCGGCGCGTCGCGCTTCACGCCGCGCGTGGCGAGAGCACGTTCCACGGCTCCGAGCGCGCGCTCGCCTGCCGCTTTCGCGGCGGTGTAGATCGCTTTCTTCTGTTCGGCCGACGTTGCGACGTACGCCCCTTTGAAGCGATAGGCGCGCAACAGCTTTGCGTGTGCTTCGAGATCGTTCGCGTTCTGCGCCACGGCGCGGCTGTAGGCCGCAATCGCGGCGTCGATGGGACCCGCTTTCGCGTGTGCGCCGCTCGCTCCCTCCGCGCGATTCGCGTAATGGCGGTCGCCGTCCGCGACCTGCGCGAACAGCGGCATAGTGACGGCGACGGCCATCACCAGCGCAACGACCGGCGCTCCGACAGTGGCACGTGCGTTGAAGCGACCTGTTTTCATCATGCGAGTTTGGATTGTAGTCGCAGCGCTTGCTGCGTTGGCCGGCTGCCGCGGCGAACCGGTCCCGCGCGATTATCAGAACCATCCGCCCGCGGTGTCGAATCCGCCGCAAAGCGCTACCGCGACACCCGCAGGCCACAACGGCGGACAGGCACCTCCGCAGCCGTCGTCCGGCGTCGAAGGGACTGCCGCTCCATACGAGCCGGCGGCGCCGCCTGCCGAGCCGGCCACGACCACGATGCCCGATACGCCCGTTACGACGGCCACCTGAAAGCGCGGCGCGCACTGGCTGTCCTTGTGGAGCGGCAGCTCGTTCCACAAGAGCAGCCGTGACCGGAATTCAATCCGTCCTTCAGGAATCGCCGCGACCCACGCACAACGGCATACAATCCGCCCTCCATTGCGAATCCTTTTCCTCGGAACTCCCGATTTTGCAGTCCCTGCGCTCGACGCGATTCACGGCGAGCACGAAGTGGCATTGGTCGTCGCGCAGCCTGACAAGCCGGCCGGGCGCGGGATGAAAATGCAGGCCCCAGCCGTGGCCGTGCGCGCGCGCGAGCTGGGACTGCCGCTTCTGCAGCCGCCGAAAATCCGCAATGCGGAGTTTCTCGATACGATCGCCCAGCTCGCCCCCGACCTCGGCATTGTGATCGCCTACGGCAAAATCCTTCCCGCCGCATTGCTGCAAATCCCGAAGCATGGATTTCTGAACGTCCATGCGTCTGTACTGCCGCAATGGCGCGGCGCGGCGCCAATCCAGCGTGCAATCGAAGCAGGCGACCGCCTCACCGGCGTGACGATC
>DASVUA010000320.1:0-2221 GCA_036387295.1 Thermoanaerobaculia bacterium
GTGGAGTTTGGTCAGCGCGTCGCCGATGACGTTCGAGCCGAGGTCGGTGCCGTCGGCGTCGCGTGCCTCGGTGACGCCGTCGGTGTAGAGCACGAGCGAGTCGCCGGGGGCGAGCTGGAGCTCGCGATTCGTGAATTCGGCGCGGGCGATGACACCGAGGAGCAGGTCGCTTTCACCCAGTTCGACGGCTCCCGTTTTCGTCAACAAAAGCGGCGGCGTGTGGCCGGCGTTCACGTATTCGACGCGGCCGGTCGCGGTGTCGAGACGTCCGAGGAAAAGCGTCACGAACTTGGACTGGGGGAGGTTCTCTTTCAATGCAACATTGAGCTGCGTCACGAGCGTGGCGGGATCGGGATCGGCTTTCGAGAAGATGCGGAACGCGACCTGGAGGCCGGCCATCATCAGGCCGGCGGTGACGCCTTTGCCGCTGACGTCGCCGATGACGAAGTAGATCTTCCGATCGGGGCGCACGATGAAGTCGTAGTAGTCGCCGCTGACGGTGCGGCACGGCTGATTCTTTCCGACGAACGAGAAGCCTTCGATGCCGGTCGGCGCCTCGGGCAGCAGGCGACGCTGGATCATGGAGGCGGTCTTGAGCTCCTCGTCCATGATCCGTTTCTCGATCGCTTCTTCGCGGAGGCGCGTCGTCTCGAGCTTCGTCGCGGCGAAGCGGCCGATCTGCGCGACGAGGCGCACGTCGTCTTCAGCGATCGAGCGTTGCGTGAAGAGAAAGTCGACGTAGAGCACGCCGACGACGGCGTTGCCGATCATCAGCGGCGCGCAGAGGATTGAGTGGATGCCCTGCATGATGATCGACTGCGCGGTGCGCAGTTTTTCGTCGGCGCCGACGTCGACGAACGCGAGCGCTTTCTTTTCCTCGACGACTTCCGAGAGCAGCGTGTGGCTGATTTTCAGCTCGCTCGCGTCGCTTTCGTCCTGCCGTCGCACTTCGACTTTCGTGAACGAACGGCCGTCATGGCCGAGCAGTGCGATCGCGGCGCGTGACGGGTGGAGATGCTCCATCACGCGGTCGACGATGAAGCCGAACAGCTGGTCCATCGGCCGGTCTTCGATGAGCTCGCGCGCGAGTTGCGTGAGCGTGTGCAGACGGGCGACGTCCTGCGATTCCGGGGCGTCGGCGATGTCGTCGACCGGGATGGCGATGGTCGGTGAGGCGCCGGAGTGGTTGTCGGGGACGGCGATGAAGCGATCGGTGCTGCTGCGCTCCGCGGTTTCGAAGACGATCTCGGTGTCGCCGAGCCGGATGCGGTCGCCGGTCTTGAGCGTCTCGTCGCGCTCGACGCGCGCGCCGTTGAGGTATGTCCCGTTCGCGCTGCCGAGGTCTTTGAGAACCCACGAATTGCCGCTCGCGATGATCTCGGCGTGCTTGCGGGAGAGGTAGCGATCCTTGATCGGGATCGAGCAATCCGACGCGCGCCCGATCGAAACGGCCGTGCCGAGCAGCGGCTGGCGGAAGGGCGAAAACAACGGCGAATAGACGGTGACTTCCGCGCGCGGCGTGAGTGAATCCATGAAAAGGGGTTCCGTGTTGACGCGCGATTGTAGCTGATCGTACGGTGGCGCCGTGTCGGGCGACTACTTCCTGGAAATCGAAGCGCACTTCGCGCAGCGCCGCGGAACGCCGTTCGTTCTGAGCGCAAAAGACTGGATTCTGATGAAGACCTGGAGCGAGGAAGGCATCCCGCTTCCGGTCGTGATCGAGGCCATCGATTCGGTGTTCGACAAGCAGGAGGCGAAGAACCGGAAGGTGAATGGCCTCAGCTACTGCAAGCACGCGGTGAAGGAGCTGTGGACCGAGCGCCGCGAGCTGCTGATCGGCGGGCAGGAAGCTTCGCCGGAAGAAGAGGTCGTGCCGCGGCTCGCGGCGCTCGCCGCCGCGCTCGAGCCGGTGTCCGATGGGTTCGCGGCACGCGTGCGGGAGCTGGTTTCGGAGAAGAGCGTCCCGCGGATCGAGGAGCGCCTGATGGAGCTCGAGCAGGAGCTGATCGACTCGCTGCTTCCCGCCGCCGCGGAGCTGCGCGAATCGGCCCGCGCGCTGGCGATCGGCGCGGACGAAAAAACGCGCGCGAGAACGGAAGAGGCGCATCTGCGCAGGCTCGTGCGCGAACGGTTCGAGCTGCCGCGGTTGACGCTGTTCTGAATGCGCTTTTGTGGAGCGGCGGGCTCTTAGCCCGCCGGTTGTTGATTGGTCGGCGGGCTA
>DASVUA010000321.1:0-11354 GCA_036387295.1 Thermoanaerobaculia bacterium
CAGGCGTCGCCGGGGTGTTGAAACTCCTGCTGGCATTGAAACACCGTCAGATCCCGCCGTCTCTCCATTACGACAAGAGCAACCCGGCCATCGATCTCGAGTCGGGCCCCTTCTACGTCAACACCGAATTGCAGGAGTGGAAGGTTGCGGAAGGGGAGACGCGCCGCGCCGCAATGAGTGCGTTCGGATTCAGCGGCACGAACGCCCATCTCGTGATCGAAGAGACGCCCGCTGTTCCGCGCGCGGCCGTACAGGCGCCGGCGTATCTGGTCGTGCTTTCCGCCCGTACCGCCGAGCAACTGAAGCAGCAGGCGCAGAACCTCGCCGCACAGGTGAAGCAGACGCCCGACATCTCCATGAACGACCTCGGCTTCACGCTCTTCACCGGCCGAATGCACCATGCACGTCGGCTCGCCTGTGTTGCGCGCTCGCAGCAGGAGCTCGTGCAGATTCTCGAACAGTGGATCGCCACCGGCGCGGCGAGCCAGGTGTTCAGTGCAGAAGTGCAGGAGAGCAAGGTCCGCGCACAGGGAGCACTGAAGAAATTCGGCAACTACTGCATCGAGGAATGCAGAGTCGCCGCGACGGCGGACGCGTATGTCGAGAATCTAGTCGCGGTCGCCGATCTCTACGTCCAGGGCTATGCACTCGAATATGAAACGCTGTTCCCTGCCGGCTCGCGGCGCATCCCGCTCCCGAAGTATCCGTTTGCACGGGAGCGGTATTGGGTCAACGGCGGCAATGCCGGCGCGCCGCAGAGCGCGACGGCCAGCGCGGCGCGCCTGCACCCGCTACTGCACATCAACACATCGACGCTGACGCAACAGAGTTACGGCGCGACCGTCACGGGCGCCGAGGCTTTCCTCGAAGAATATCGTCCGGGCTCGAACGGGCACGGCATGCAGAAGATCATGGCGCCGGCCGCCTATCTGGAAATGGCACGCGCCGCGGTCGCGCTTGCCGCCCCCGCACCGGCCGGTTCGTCCATCGAGCTCGAAGAAATCGTCTGGGGCGAGCCGATGATCGTCACTGGGCAGCAGCAGCTGACGATCGCGCTCGTACCGACGGACGACGCGCGGATCGCGTACGAGATCTATAGCGGCCATGGCGCGCCGGCAGTGGTGCATGGCCAGGGAAAGGCGGCGTACAGCGACGAAGCCGCGCCCGCTGCACTCGATCTGGAACGCTTGCAGGCGCAGATGCGGCACGGCAGTACCAACGCCGACGCGGTCTACGCCGGCTTCGTCATCAACAGCGCCCAATCCGGTTCGGCGCATCGTCCAATCACCGCCCTGCATCGCGGCGAGGGCCAGTTGCTGGCCCGCTTGTCGCTGCCACAATCGGCGGCGACAGAAGAAGCAAGCGGCTATTTCCTGCATCCCGTTCTCATGAGCGGCGCGCTGCAGGCGGCGTTGCAGTTGGTGGCCGGCGACGCGCATTCCGCGACGACGCGTTTGCCTCACCGTCTCGACCGTCTGCGTATCCTCTCGTCCTGTACGGCAGAAATGTTCGCCTGGGTGCGCCATTCGCCGGCGCATGCGAGCAACGGCCAGCCCGCCAAAGTCGACGTCGATCTGGTGGACCTGCAGGGGCGCGTCTGTGCCGAGCTGCGCGGATTGTCGTTCGAGAGCGCCGAACATCCACACGCCGCCTCGCTCGAACCTGAATGGCTCTTTTCAATGGACGCGTCTTCCATCCCCGGCGACGTGGCTGCGCACGTGGTGTCCATGAGCCCAGAAGAGAAGGTGGCGACGCTCCTGAGACAGGAAGCGGCGTTGCAGCTCGAAGTGCGGCCCGCCGACGTGGCGACCGACCGCAGTTACTTCGACCTCGGGCTCTCCTCGCTCGCCATTGCGACGCTCGTACAGAACGCCAATCGCCTCCTGGGCGAGGAGCTCTCTCCCAGCGTGCTGTTTGAATACAGCGACATCGATAGTCTCGCCGGCTACGTTGCCGCCGCCTATCCCGACAAGATCGACGCATTGCTGGTGATGAAACGCGCGCCACGGCCGCACAGCACCGCGGTGCCGCACAGCGATCCGCCGCGCCTCACGCCTCTCCCTCGCAGGCAGTTCAATGCCGGACGAAACGTGCGCCTCGAACCCACGCAGGCACTCGCACCCGCCAATGGTGGCGCAGGCCACGCCGGAGCGAACGGCGACGGCATTGTGGCCGACGTCCTCTGGCAGGAATCGTCGCTCGCCGACAGCTACGAAAAGCTGACGTTCTAATTAAAGGGCCCACCATGGAAGCCGTAAGCGAGTTTCTCAACGAATTGGCGAGTAAAGGGGTGAAGCTGTCCGCGGAGGCGGGGCAGTTGAGCTGCTATGCGCCGAAGGGCACGCTCACCAGCGAGCTGCGGGACGGAATCGTCCGCTACAAGTCGGAAATCATTGCGCTCCTGGAAGGGTGGGAGCAAAAGCAATCAACGCCGGCGGAAGACCGTCCAGCCGCGCGCGCCGCCGAGTTCCCGCTCTCCGCCGGCCAGCAGGGCCTCTACATCCTCCAGAAGCTGCATCCTGCAATGAGCGCCTACAACGTGCCGCTCTGTTTCAGGATCGAGGGGGAGGTCGACGTCGAGCTGATGGCGAACGCCTGGGCGCTCGTACTCGAACAGTTCCCGATTCTCACGGCGCGAGTGATCGAGCGCGACGGTGCGCTCTATCAACGTCTGGACGACGGGTGTAAGACGACGCTGCAACAGCACGCGGTGCGCTTCGACGACGACGCCGCATTGTTGTCGTTCGTCCGTAAACAGGCCAAGGCGCCATTCGACCTCAATGACGGCCCGCTCACCCGACCCGAGCTGTTCCTCCTCGGCGAGCGCAGCGCGATTCTCCTCATCACCATCCATCACATCGTCTTCGACGGCACGTCGGCGATGATCCTGCTGGGACGGCTGCTTTCGTTCTATCAGCAGATACGCGACGGGAAACAGGTCCGCATCTCGGAATTGCCGGGCTATGAGGCGTTCGTGGCCTGGGAAGAGGCGATGCTTGCCGGCCCGGAAGGTGCGTCGCACGCGGCGTACTGGCAACAGCAGTTGAGCGGCGAGCTTCCGGTGCTCGAAATTCTCCCCGAGCTGCCGCGCGTGATCTCGCCGACGTTCGAGGGGCGGACGCTGGTCGAGGATCTGCCGGAGAGCCTTGCCAGCTCGGTCAAGGCGTTCGTCAAGGAGCATGCGCTGCCGCCTTCGGCCATGTTCCTGGCGGTGTTCCAGCTCGTGCTGCACAAGTATTCGAGCCAGGACGAGATCATCGTCGGCATGCCGGTCATGGGCCGGGCCGCGCACCGATTTGCCGCCGACATCGGCTACTTCATCAACATGGTGCCGCTGCGCACCCGCTTCAGTGACCAGCTCGGATTGCGCGACTATCTGCGCAACGTGCAGGCGACGATGCTGGACGCGCTCTATCACTCCAGCTATCCATTTCCGCTGATGCTGGAGAAGCTCGAAGCGAGACAGCTCCGCAAAGACCCTGTTTTTCAGGTCTCGTACGCGTATCAGAACTTCATGAAGCTCCCGACCGCGCCGATTCAGCATCAGGCGCTGCAGGTCGAGAGCATCGCCGGCGTCTTTCAGGAAGGCGAATCGGATCTCGGTCTCGAGATCTATGAAACCGCCAACTCGTTCACGGTCCACCTGAAATACAACCCCGACATCTACACGGCGAAAACGATCCGCCGATTGTTCGCGCATTACTGTGAACTGCTGCAGTCGGTCAGCCAGAATCCCGATCTTCCGCTGCACGCGTATTCGATCCTTTCGGAAGAGGAGCGGGCGCAGCTTCTGACGGGTTTCAATCCGCCCCGCGTCGATTACTCGACTGACAAATGCCTGCACGAGCTCTTCGGCCGGCAGGTGGAGCTCCAGCCGGCGGCTCCGGCGGTCGTCTTCGGCAATGAGCAACTGACGTACGAGCAACTCTACACGCGCAGCACCGACCTCGCGCTGTACCTGCAGTCGCAAGGCGTGGGGCCGGATCGTCTGGTTGGCCTGTGCATGGAGCGGTCGCTCGACATGCTGGTCGGCATGCTCGGCATTCTGCAGGCCGGCGGCGCGTATGTGCCGCTCGATCCCGAGCATCCGGACGAACGCCTCGCCTACATGCTGCGCGACAGCAGCGCGTCGATTCTTCTGACGCAACAGGCGCTGCAGGAAAAGCTGAGCGCACTCCTGCCGCCCGAAACGCGGCTCATCGCACTCGACCGGCAGTGGCCGGAAATCGAAGCCGCCGTCGGCGAGCTGAAATCCGCCGGCACGCGCCTCGAGCGGCATGTGAAGCCGGATCATCTCGCCTATGTGATTTACACCTCCGGCTCCACCGGGCAGCCGAAAGGCGTGGCCATCGAGCACCACAGCCCGGTGACTCTGGTGCATTGGGCGAGCGAGGTCTACAGCCACGAAGAACTGGCGCGCGTATTGGCCTCGACGTCGATCTGCTTCGATCTCTCGGTGTACGAGATCTTCGTCACGCTCGCCAATGGCGGCGCGATCATCCTGGTGCCGAACGCGCTCGGATTGGTCAATCTCCCGAGCGCCGAGGGCGTCACGCTGATCAATACCGTTCCGTCGGCAATGGAGGAGCTGGTCCGTCTCGGCGCGATCCCCGATTCGGTGCAGACGGTGAACCTCGCCGGCGAGCCGCTGTCGCCCGCGCTCGTCGACAGGATCTACACCAGCACGCCTGTCGGCAAGGTGTACGACCTGTATGGACCGTCGGAAGACACGACGTATTCGACGTATGTGCTGCGCACGCTGAACGGACCGCAGACCATTGGACGCCCGGTCGCGAATACCGAGGTGTATATTCTCGACCGGCACAACCAGCTGCAGCCGGCCGGTGTACCGGGCGAGCTGCACATTGCGGGCGACGGCCTGGCTCGCGGGTATCTGCATCGCCCGGAGCTCACCCGGGAGAAATTCGTCGCCAATCCGTTCCGGCCGGGAACGCGGATGTACAAGACGGGCGATCTCGCCCGCTGGAACGACGACGGCACGCTGCAATACCTCGGGCGAATCGACACGCAGGTCAAGGTCCGCGGCTACCGCATCGAAATGGGTGAGATCGAGGCGCGGCTCGCCGAGCATTCCGCCATTCAGGACTGCGCCGTCATCGCACAGGGGCAGGGTGCGAACAAGCAGCTCATCGCGTTCTATCGCGCCAAAGAAACGACAGCAGACAATCGCGTCGAGGTTCCGTCCGACGAACTGCGCGCGCATCTGTTGCGCAGCCTGCCGGATTACATGGTGCCGTCCGCGTTCGTCGGCCTCACGGCGATTCCGCTCAATCCCAACGGAAAGGTCGACCGCCGCGCACTGGCGCGCATCGACGTCACGCTCGGCAGCCGCGCGTATGTGGCGCCGAGGAGCGAGACCGAAGCGAAACTGACCACGATCTGGGCTGACGTGTTGAGCATCGCGCCGGAAAAGATTGGCGTCGAGGACAACTTCTTCGAACTGGGCGGGCACTCGCTGCTGGCGACGCAACTGATCTCGAAGATCCGCACGCAGATGGGTGTCGAGCTGCCGCTGAAAGCCGTCTTCGACGCCGGCAGCATCGCGGAACTGGCGCGGCTCATTGCACGCGCCGAACAGAGCGACATTCCTCCCATTCGCCCCGTCGACCGGTCGGAGCTCGAACGGCTGCCGCTCAGTTTCGCGCAGGAACGTCTCTGGTTTCTCAATCAGCTCGAGCCGGGGAGTGCCGGCTACAACGTCCCCGGCGCCGTCGTGATCAGCGGTGAGCTCGACGTCGATCGGCTTGAAGATGCGTTCAATCTCATCATCGCGCGGCACGAGAACCTGCGCACCGTCTTTCCCAGTGAAGGTGGACGGGCGAGGCAGCGGATTCTCGAGCGCCTCGATTTCGCGTTAGAGCGGCTCGACGTCAGCCACTATGAAACGCGGCAGTCGAGGGAAGAGGCCGCGGGCGAATTGTGCCGCGCCGATGCCGCGGCGCCGTTCGATCTGGCCAATGGCCCGCTGGTCCGCGGAAAGGTCATCCGCCTCGCCGGCGACGAGCACGTCGTGATGCTCAACATGCATCACATCATCAGCGACGGCTGGTCCGTCGGTGTGCTGATCCGCGAGCTCGGGATCATTCTCGATGCATTTCGCGATGGGCGTGCGCCGCGGCTTTACCCGCTCCCGATTCAATATGCCGATTACAGCGTATGGCAGCGCCGCTGGCTCGAAGAGGGCGGCGTGCTGGAAGCGCAGCTCGCCTACTGGCAGCAGAAACTGGCCGGCGTTCCCGAAAGTCTCGACCTCGTCACCGATTATCCGCGCCCGAGCGTGCAGGCGTTCGCCGGCGCTACGCACACGTTCACGCTCGACGCACAACTGACCGGCGATCTCCGGAGTCTGGCCGAGCAGGAGGGGGGCACGCTGTACATGGCGCTGCTCGCCGCGTTCAAGCTCCTGTTGTACCGGTACACCGGACAGAACGACATCTGCGTCGGCGCGCCGATCGCCAACCGGCAGTACGGCGAAACCGAAGCGTTGATCGGAATGTTCGTCAATACGCTCGCGCTGCGCAGCCAGGTGGAGGCCGATGACACGTTCTCCTCGCTCTTTGCGAAGGTGAAAGCCACCTGCCTCGAGGCCTACGACCATCAGGACGCGCCGTTCGAGCGTGTGATCGAGATGCTGCACCTCGATCGCAATCTGGCGCTCAGCCCATTGTTCCAGGTGATGCTGATCCTGCAGAACGTGAACATCGGCGCGCCCGACGCGCGCATCCGGCGCTATCCGGTGAGCAGCGGGATCAGCAAATTCGACCTCACCGTCGAGCTGACCGAAACGCCGGCCGGTCTGGACGGCGTGATCGAGTACAGCACCGCCTTGTACAAGCCCGAAACCATCGCGCGGCTGGCGGCACATTTCGAGGCCGTTTGCCGCGCCATTACGGCCGCGCCTGCAGTGCCGGTCCGTGCGGTCGATTACCTCGGTTCGTTCGAGAAACAACGGCTCCTCGTCGACTACAACGCCACGCGCGCCGAGTATCCGAAAGACCGCTGCCTGCACGAGCTCTTCGTCGAGCAGGTGGCCTTGCACCCTGAGAAGATTGCAGCCGTTTGCGGCGAGCAGCACCTCACGTATCAGCAGCTCCATGGGCGCAGCCGCGATCTCGCGCTGTATCTGCAGGCGCAGGGCGTTGGGCCTGACACGCTCGTCTGCCTCTGCCTCGAGCGCTCGCTCGAGATGGTGGTCGGGCTGCTCGGCGTGGTACAGGCCGGCGGCGCGTACGTGCCGCTCGACCCCGAGTATCCGGATGAGCGGCTCGCGTACATGTTCCGCGATAGCGGATCGTCGATCGTTCTGACGAACGAACGGCTCGCGGCGCGACTGGCGCCGCTGATCGCGCCGGATGCGAAGCTCGTGGCCTTGGACGGAGAGTGGGAGGCGATCGTCGACGTGGCGATCGAGCGGAAAGCGCGCAACGTTCAATTGCGCCGCGAAGTGAAACCGCACCATCTCGCGTATGTGATTTACACCTCCGGCTCGACCGGCGAGCCGAAAGGCGTGCTGGTGGAGCACCGGAATCTCGCCAATCTGGTGGAATGGCATCGCACTGCATTCGGCCTGAGCGAGCGCGATGTGACGACCGCGATCGCCGGCGTCGGCTTCGACGCCGCGGTATGGGAAATCTGGCCGGCGCTCTGTACGGGTGCGACGCTCGCCTCGCCCGCGCCCGGCGTATTGCGCGATCCTGAAGCGCTGTTGAAGTGGTGGGCATCGCTGCCGATCGACGTGAGCTTCCTCCCCACGCCGCTGGCCGAATTCGCATTTTCGCGGCGCATCAGCAACGAACATCTGCGCGTGCTGCTGGTGGGAGGCGATCGCCTCGATCAGCTGCCATTGCAGCCGGAGCCGTTTCTTCTCGTCAACAATTACGGACCGACAGAATGCACTGTCGTCGCGACCTCCGGTGTACTGGAGAGCTCGGACGAAGTGCTGCACATCGGCCGCCCGATCTCCAATACACAGATCTACATTCTCGACGCCGACCGGCAGCCGGTGCCGATCGGCGTGCCCGGCGAAATCTACATCGGCGGCGCGAGTGTGGCGCGCGGGTATCTCAATCGCCCTGAATTGACCGCGGAGCGGTTCGTGCGCGATCCGTTCAGCAGCGAGCGTGGTGCGCGGATGTACCGCACCGGCGATCTGGCGCGCTGGCGCGACGACGGCAACATTCAATACCTCGGCAGGATCGACGCTCAGGTCAAGATCCGCGGCTTCCGCATCGAGCTCGGCGAAATTGAAGCATGCCTCAAGCAGCATCCCGCGATTCAGGACAGCGCGGTCATCGCACAGGGACAAGGCGCGGGCAAGCAGCTCGTCGCGTTTTATCGCGCTGCCGGCACCGCGGCGGGGCAGCTCGTCGAGCTCTCAGGCGAAGAGCTGCGCGCACATGTGCTGCGCACGCTGCCCGAGTACATGGCACCGGTCGCATTCGTCAGCCTCGCCGCCATTCCGCTCAATCCGAACGGCAAGGTGGACCGCCGCGCACTGGCGCAGCTCGACGTCACGATCGCCGGCCACTCCCAATACATCGCGCCGCGGAACGAAGCCGAAGCGCAGCTCGTCCGCATCTGGTCCGAAGTCTTGAATCGCGCTCCGGAAACCATCGGCGTCAACGACAATTTCTTCGAGCTGGGCGGCCACTCGCTGCTCGCCACGCAATTGATCTCGAGAATCAGAACGCAGCTCGAGATCGACCTGCCGCTCAAGGCACTGTTCGAAGACGGCACCGTCGCACAGCTCGCCGAGCTCATTGCAAGCGGCGAAAAGAGCGGCGTTCCGCGCATTGTGCCGGTCGATCGAGCGCAGCTCGAACGCCTTCCGCTCAGCTTCGCGCAGGAACGCCTCTGGTTCCTCAATGAGCTCGAGCCCGGCAGTGCGGGATACAACGTCCCCGGCGCGGTGACGATCCGCGGCGCGCTCGACGTCGCACAGCTCGAAGAGGCGTTCAATGTCGTCATCGCCAGGCACGAAACTCTGCGCACCGTGTTTCCGAGCGAAGGGGGGCAGGCGCAGCAGCACATTCTCGACCGGCTCGACTTTGTGCTCCAGCGCGTCGATGTCAGCCATTACGAGGCCGGCGAGGCGCGCAGCCAAGCGGCGAAGGCAGTCTGTCTCATGGACGCCAGTGCGCCGTTCGATCTCGCGAGCGGGCCGCTGCTGCGCGGCAAGGTGATCCGGCTCGCCGAAGACGAGCACGTGCTGATGCTCAACATGCATCACATCATCAGCGACGGCTGGTCCGTGGGCGTGCTGATCCGCGAGCTCGGCCTCGTTCTCGACGCATTACGCACTGGGCGTTCGCCGGAATTGCCGCCGCTGCCGATTCAATACGTCGATTACAGCGTCTGGCAGCGCCGCTGGCTGGAAGACGAAGGCGTGCTCGAGCGACAGCTCGCGTACTGGCGTCACAAACTGGCCGGCGTGCCGGAGAGCCTCGATCTCCTGACCGATTATCCGCGGCCGAGCGTGCAGACATTCGCGGGCGCCACACAATCATTCGTCATCGACGCGGAACTCACCGCACAGCTGAGACGATTGGCCGAGCGAGAAGGCGGCACGCTGTACATGGTGCTGCTGGCGGCGTTCAACACGCTCATGTACCGCTACACCGCGCAGGACGACATCTGCATCGGCACCCCGATCGCGAACCGCCAGTACGGGGAGACCGAGGGGCTGATCGGCATGTTCGTCAACACGCTCGCACTGCGCACGCAGGTCGGCGGCAGCGACACCTTCAACGAACTGCTGGCGAGAGTGAAAGCTACCTGCCTCGAGGCGTACGAACATCAGGACGCACCGTTCGAGAAGGTCATTGACGCGCTGCACGTGCAGCGGAACCTCGCGATCAGCCCGCTGTTTCAGGTAATGCTGATTCTGCAGAGCAGCGAGCTGGCGGCCCCCGACGCGTCCATTACGCCATACCCGCTCGACAGTGGCATCGGCAAGTTCGACCTCAGTGTCGATTTCGCCGAAACGGCGGAAGGGCTGAACGGCTCGATACGCTATCGCACCGCGTTGTACAAAGGCGAGACAGTCGCGCGGATGATCGCGCACTTTGGCGCCTTGTGCCGCGCGATCGTGGCGAATCCCGGCGCCGAAGTGCGCGAGCTGCAATACCTGAGCGAAGCCGAGAGACAGACGCTCCTCGTCGACTTCAATTACACGGTCGCCGATTACCCGAGCGACAAGAGCGTGCATCAGTTGTTTGCCGAACAGGCCGCGGAGAACCCGGAGCGAACCGCGGTCGTCTTCCGCGGCCAGTCGCTCACGTACCGCGAGCTGTACGACCGGAGCGGCGAACTGGCGCTGTTTCTGCGCGCGCAGGGCGTCGCCGCGAATACGCTCGTCGGGATTTCTGTCGAGCGATCGCCGGAGATGATTGTCGCGCTTCTCGCGATTTTCCGCGCCGGTGGCGCGTACGTGCCGCTCGATCCCGATCTGCCATCCGCGCGGCTTCAGTGCATGCTGCAGGATGCCGCGCCTGCGGTCGTATTGACGCAGGAGCATCTGAAAGCGAGCCTGCCCGTCACCGTACCGTTGATTGCGCTCGACACCGACTGGAGCGTTATCGAGCAGGCCGCGCGCAATGGCGCGCACGCGCTGCCGGCCGACGGCAGCCCGCACGACCTCGCCTATGTGATCTATACGTCGGGCTCCACTGGGCTCCCCAAGGGCGTCATGGTTCAGCACGGGAGCCTCACGAACTACCTCTCGTGGGTCACCCGCTTCCTGGCGGGTCGAGGCGTGGAAATTCTGCCCGCCGTGACGAACCTGAGCTTCGACGCGTCGCTCAAGCAGATCTTCGGACCGTTGATCACCGGCCGCACCGTCGTCCTGCACGAGAGTGTCTCGGCCGATCCGGAAGGTCTGCTGCGCACTCTGGATGAAGGGACCGCGACCGGGTTGAACTGTGTTCCTTCAGTGTGGCAGTTGCTCCTCGAGCTGATCGAAGCGCGCCACGACGTGAATATCCCGAACCTCAAGTCGCTGCTCCTCGGCGGGGAAGAGATTCCTCGCGAGCTGATCCGCCGCTCGCTGCGCGTCATCCCGGATCTTCAGATCACGAATCTCTATGGCCCCACCGAAGCGACCGCGAATGCGACCTGCGCCAGCGCGATTACGGCAGACGACGTCTCGATCGGCAGGCCGGTGGCCAATACCCGCATCTACATTCTCGATGCGCACCGCCAGCCGGTGCCGATCGGCGTCATCGGCGAGATTTACATCGGCGGGGCCGGCGTGGCGCGCGGCTACCTGAATCGTCCGGAACTCAATGCCGAGCGCTTCCTGGCAGATCCGTTCAGCACGGCCGCCGACGCGCGCA
>DASVUA010000322.1:0-3117 GCA_036387295.1 Thermoanaerobaculia bacterium
TCATCGTGGCCATCATCAGCTCGCGGTTTTTCATTGCATACGCCTGCGCCCAATGCACGGCTTGCACATAATCATCGAAGTGAGCCGTTCCCTCCGGGAGATAGGCGAGGTCCTTATCCGGCAGGTTCACCTGAATTTTCCGCATGTCCTGCTTGGCCATCTCGATGAAAAACTGCCCGATCCGGTTGCCGACGCCGCGCGAGCCGCTGTGCAGCACGAACCAGACGTCGTTCGCCTCGTCGAGCGAGACCTCGATGAAATGATTGCCCGTCCCGAGCGTGCCGAGGTGATTCGCGTCGTTTCCCTCGCCCAGGCGCGGATGCTTCTTGACGATCTCGGCATATCTCGGCTCGAGCTTCGCCCACGCCTCGAGCGTGCGCCGCGGCAGATTGCGCCAGGCACCGCGATCGTTGCGCCCGCCATTGCCGCTACGGCCATGCGGAATCGCCTGCTCGATCACCTGCCGCAATTTCCCAAGACTGTCCGGCAGGTCATTAGCCGTCAATGACGTGCGCACCGCCATCATCCCGCAGCCGATGTCCACGCCGACCGCCGCCGGAATGATCGCTTTGGTGGTCGGGATGACGCTGCCGACGGTCGCCCCTTTTCCGAGATGCACGTCCGGCATCACCGCGATCCAGCGATAGATGAACGGCAGCGCAGCGATGTTCATCAATTGCTGCTTCGCCTCCGGCTCCACCGGAACGCCGCGCGTCCAGGCCTTGATCGGACTGCCCTGCCCGGAATTGAAGACTTCGTAGTTATGAGTGGTCATGTTCGTCATCCCCTAAAAAAAGGCAGCGACAATTGGTGCCGAGAGTTCCGGATTGCTCCGGGCGGGATTCGAAGCCCGCTTCCACCATGTACTCACGGCTGCATTCGCTGCCAGCGTTCAATTCAGAATTCAAAAAAAGTGCGGCGACAAAAAGTCGAGAGACGCTTGCTGTCGCTCTACCACTGAGCTACCGGCTCGCACCGGGCCGGATTCGAACCGGCGACTCACAGCTCCATGTAGTCCCTCAGGCATTCGCCGCGTTCAACTCGAGGTTTCCCTGTTTCACAAAGTGAGGCCGACAAGAATTCGCCGAGATCGACATGGGATAGATGTACTCCCGGCAGGCATTCGGCCTCTTTCGTTCCATTCATGCCACCGCGGATTCCGCGAGTGCGATGTTCTCGATCACTGCACTCCAGTGGCCCGCGCTCAGTCGTGCCGCCGCGAATTCAGCGACGATATTGAATACGGCGTCACTGAACCCGCCGATATTCAAAACGTCCTCCCGCTCCTGCGCCTGCGTCGATGCGTACGGCTGAATATCGATGCAGACCAGGCGCGCGTACGGGTTCCTCTGTTTGAACACATTCCACTCCCGCATCATTTTCGTTCCGCGGCCATGCTGCGGATCCGCCCACGATTCGTTGTCCGAAACGAAGACGACGAGCTCGCCGTTGGCCTTCCGCTGATTCAGCGCCGCGAGCGGCACACTGCACGCCGTTCCCCCGCCGCCGACGGCCGCCAGCTTCTGTGCGTTCGTCATCACGCTGTCGCGCGGATTGAGATTCAGCTTCACCACCGACGTATCGAACGGCAGCACCTCCGCGGTCGGATTCTTCCGCACGATGGCCGCCGCAACGAGCGCGGCCACGTCGACGCAGCGCACGACCGAGGTCGCCGAGCCACGCGCACCAGTCGCGGCCGACTGCATCGAACCGGAGACGTCGGTACAAACGTAAACCTTCCCGTCCAGCGCCGGCACGTTCCCGATCGCCAGTTCCATCGCATCCTGCAGCGCCTCACGCACGACCGCCGGCACCGTCTCACCCGCCGCGACGAACGCAGTCATGAGCTGGTAGGGAAAGACTCGCGCGTTCTGCACGGCCGCCGGATTCGCGAGCCGCGCCGCAATCAAGTTCGTGACCTCCTGATTCGCGAAGACGCCATGCCGCGCGAACGTATTCAGATTCATTCGAGTCATCTGCCACGGAGCATTCCGCGCGATCTCGAGCCATTCCGCATCGCTCAGATTCAGCGAGGTCAGCATCTGGAACGGCACGTCCGGAACGCTCTCCTTCGCCCCACCCTTGTACGCTTCGTACTCGCGAACCAGCGACGGAAGCTTCTCGGCGTCGTGCGGGCGTCCGATCAGATAGCCGTAGAACGCCTCCCGCTCCTTCGAATCCGGCTTCGGATGCACCATCCGGATCACATCGGCGAGCGACGGCGACTGACCGACCGAGGCGCGGAACAGCACGTCGTCGCAGGCGTTGTCGAGCCACTGCCGCACCATCCGCTTCGGCGCGGTGCCGAGCGATTTCCGCCCCGTCACTCCCGAACGGACGATCTGCACGAAATTGCGCAGCATCTTGCCGTTGTCGATGACGCGCGGAAAGATCGCCTCGAGCAGAGCGGCGTCGCGCGTGGCCAGCACGGCGCACAGCAGGGCCGGCATGTCTTTCATGAAGCCGTGCTCGCGGCAGTAGATCGCGGTCCGCGCGATGAACGGCGCGTCGAGCTTTTCACACAGACGCAGCACCGTCTCGAGCTGCTCGGCCGCCGTCGCGTAGTACGTGCCGTTGAGGCATCCGGTGGCGGCGTACTGCGCGAGCGCCTGCTTCGGCGTCAGCGCGTAAGCGGCCCCGCCGGCCTCATTCACGGCATTCGTTTTCGGCGCGAGCTTTCCGGCGATCGTTGCGAACAGGTTCTTGTTGGCCATCTGCGTCTTCCTCTCGTCTCGTTGCTGGCTCTACTAAAGGCGAGCGAAGTGCCATGAGCGGAGAAGAGGACGTAAGTTACTGAAACGACGAAGACAATCGCGCGCCTAACATGCGTGCCGGCGAGGATCGAGCCGCGAGGTTCTTATCGTTCCGTATCACCCTTTATCCAAAGTATGACATCCTCCAACTCTGGTGGAGCGGCGGGCTCTTAGCCCGCCGACGCTGATCGACAACCGACGCTCATCGACAACCGGCGGGCTAAGAGCCCGCCGCTCCACCTCAGAGAAACGTCAGGGCTCCTCATGAAAACTGTCGCAATCGGCCTTCTCGGCACCACGCTCGACCTTGGCAAACCGGCTACGCGCTGGGAGCGGTGGAGGCCGTCCGTTTCGCTGTGTCAGC
>DASVUA010000323.1:0-7376 GCA_036387295.1 Thermoanaerobaculia bacterium
GACCGCACAGTCGATCTCTTCCGCCAGCGCGGCGACGCTGTCGAAGCGTTTCAGTTTCAGCGTCTCGACGACTTCTGCCGCGATCGCGTCGTTCGGCTCGACGAAGCCGGCCATCCGCGCATCCGGAACCTCGCTCAACACGCGCGCGTGCAAACGGCCGAGGTAACCGGTACCGACCACGCCAACCCGCACGGTCATCGAATCACGCCCCGCTGCGACGCGCGGATGAACTCCGCGAAGTAACGCACCTCGGAGTGAAAGCCGAGCTCCGCTTCGATGCGATCGAGCGCGTCCTGCAGACGCAGCTTCGAGCGGGTGAGGATGCGATACGCGCGCTGCAGCGCCTCGATCGTCTCCTTCTGAAATCCTTTGCGCTCGAGGCCGATCGTGTTCACGCCGTACGTTTTCGCGGGACGGTTGCCGACGGTCTTCACGAACGGCAGCACGTCCTGCGTGCAGATCGAGCCGCCGCCGATGAACGCGTGATCCCCGACGCGGCAGAATTGATGCACTGCCGAGAACGCGCCGACGGTGGTGAAATCGCCGATCTCGACGTGCCCCGCGAGCGTCGCGTTGTTCGCGAAGATCGTGTGATCGCCGACATGGCAGTCGTGCGCGACGTGCGCGTAGGCCATGAAGAAGTTGCTCGAGCCGATCGTCGTGATGCCGCCGCCGCCGGTCGTGCCGCGATTGATCGTGACGAACTCGCGGAACACGTTCTCGTTGCCGATGCGCAGCTCGGTGCGCTCGCCGCGGAACTTGAGGTCCTGCGGCTCGGTGCCGATCGACGCCTGGCCGATGAAGCGATTGCGCTCGCCGATCGTGGTCGGCCCGTCGATGCGCACGTGCGGCCCGATCACGGTTCCGGCGCCGATCGTGACGTGCGGCCCGATGATCGAGTACGCGCCGACTTCGACGTCCGGCGCGAGCGTGGCGTCGCTGCTGATGATTGCGGTTTCTGCGATGGTCGGCATCCCGTTTACTCCGGCCGGTCCGTCATGACGCTCAGCATCTCGGCTTCAGCGACGACGGCGTCGTTCACGCGCGCGGTGCCCTTCAGCTTCACGGTGCTCGCGCGCTTCTGCAGCACTTCGCATTCGAGGATCAGCTGATCGCCCGGGATCACCGGCTTGCGAAAGCGCGCCTTGTCGACGCCGCCGAACAGAAACAGCTTGTTGTGGCGGTCCGGCAGATCGCGCAGGAAGAGCACCGCGCCGCACTGCGCCATCGCCTCGACGATCAGCACGCCCGGCATGACCGGCGCGCCGGGAAAGTGCCCCTGGAAAAACTGCTCGTTGGCCGACACGTTCTTCAGTCCGACGATGCGCTTGCCGTCTTCGATCTCCAGAATGCGATCGATGAGCAGCATCGGATAGCGATGCGGCAGAAGCTTCATGATCTCGACGATGTTGAGGGTGCTCATTTTTTTCTTTCTCGCTGTTGGCGCACGTACTCGCGCTGATTGACGGCGGGGATGCCGCGCACCCACGTGCCCGCGGGCACGTCTTCGAAGACCGCGCTCTTGGAGTAGACGCGGACGCGGTCGCCGATCTTCAAATGTCCGGAGAAGCCGGATTGTCCGCCGACCTGCACGCTGTCGCCGAGCTGCGTCGAGCCGGCGATGCCGACCTGCGATACGAGCAGGCATCGTTTGCCGATGCGGACGTTGTGGCCGATCTGCACGAGGTTGTCGATCTTCGTCCCTTCGCCGATGACCGTCTCGCCGAGGGCCGCGCGGTCGATGGTCGTGCCGGCGCCGATCTCCACCTCGTCTTCGATGCGGACGATTCCGACCTGCGGGATCTTGTGATGGTAGCCCTGCTCGTCGGTCGCGAAGCCGTAGCCGTCGGAGCCGATGACGACGCCGCTGTGGATGATGCAACGCTTCCCGATTTTGCAGCCGTAATAGATCGAGACCTGCGGATAGATGATCGTGTTGTCGCCGATCGTCGCGCCGGCTTCGATCGTGACGTGCGGATAGATGACGACGTTGTCGCCGACCACGACGTCTTCGCCGATCGAGCTGAACGCGCCGATCGCGATGTTGCTGCCGAGCCTCGCAGAGATAGCGATGGCCGCATGCGGCGAGATGCCCTGCGGCACCGGTCGCTGCGCGAAAAATCGCGCGACGACGGTGGCCATCGCGTAGTACGGATTCGCGACGCGAATCCAGCGCGGCGAGTCGCCTGGCAGATCTTCCGCCACGAGCACCGCGGCCGCGCGAGTGGTGTCGAGCTGCGGGGCGTACTTGGGATTGGAGAGGAAACTGACGTGCCGCTCGCTCGCCTCGGACAGGGGAAGAACGCCGTCGATCTGCACATCCGGACCGGCGTACTTGCCGGCGACGAAAGAGACGATCTGTGAGAGGGAAACGGCGGGGGGCATTGGCGGGGCGGATTGTAATGAATTTAGAACGGAGAACGCAGAACGAAGAGATCGCGAGCCGTCGAGCACGCGGTCGCGACGCGCGTGCGCTGCGATTCATCTTGCGCACAAACGAAAAAAGCCTCCCGTGCGGGAGGCTTTTCCGATCGTCGCCAGTGGCGAGCGAAATTACTTCTTGGCCGCTGCTGCCGGTGCCGGCGCGCTGTTGAAGCGCTGGATCACCGTGTCAGTGATGTCGACCGCGTCCGACGCGTAAACCAGGCCGGACTCGAACTTGTTGAAGATCGCGGCGAGACCCATCTCTTTGCCGATGCCGTCGATGACCGGCTTGATGCGGGCTTCGAGCGCCTGGAGCTCGCGATCGCGGGCTTCACCGATCTCGCGGTCGGCGTCCTGCGCGTAGCGCTGGATCGTGATGCGCTTGTCGGCGAGCTGCTTCTGCATTTCAGCCAGCTTGTCTTCGCTGAGCGAGATGCGCTTGGTCGTGATGTCGGACTCGAGCTTGCGAGCATCCTCGTCGAGCTGCTTCGCCTTGGCGATGCGCTCTTCCTGCATGCTCTTGAGCTTCTCGTAAGCGGCCTTGCCGGACGCGGACTGCGTCAGGACCTTCTGCACGTCAATCACCGCAACGCGCGCCGGGGCGTTCTGAGCGAACATCGGCGTTGCAAGCGCGGCCACAGCAATCGTGATAGCGAACTTCTTCATGGGGTCTCTCCTTCTGTGATCCGTTGGACAACGGTCGTTAAGCGACCGCGGTTTAGAACGTATTCCCAATGGTGAACTGGAAGCCTTCGAAATCGTCGCCCTTCTCGGGCGCCGGGTTGATCGCGTAAATGAACCGCAGCGGGAACTGGAAAACGGGGAGGAAAATGCGCAACTCCACGCCCGCGCTGTAACGAAGCTTCGCAAAATCGAAGTTCTCTTTGTAGCCGTAGCCACGGCCCGCATCGGCGAAGAGCACGAGGCGAAGCGGATCGTTGATGCGGTAGAGATATTCGAAGTTGTACGTGTGGTACTTGTACCCGCCGGCCGGCCGCGTCCCGACCTGCCCCGGGATCGATTCATACGGCGACAAGGTGCCGAAGCGGAACCCGCGTACCGACGACTCGCCGCCGACGAGGAAGCGCTCCGACAGCGGCACGCAGAGCTGCGTCGTTTCCTTCGACAGCTCGTCGTACGTGTACGCGCAATCGTCATCGTCACCGAACGGCTGGATGTAGCCGGCATCGAGGTTGACGCTGAACGAGCTGCGGCGCGAGAGGCGGAAGAACTTGGTCAGGCCGATGGTCGGCTTGAACATGTCGATCGTGCCGCCCAGCGGGCCGCCCGAGTACGCGAGACCAACCGACATGCGTGCACCACGCATCGTGTCGAACGGGTTGTCGCGCGAGTCGTAGCGGTACGTCGGAACGACGGACGAGGTGACGTAGCGAAGATCCGAAACGGCCGGCACCGGGATGTTGCCATTCTCGTCCGGCACTTCGATCGTCTCGTACACGTTGCGCGAGCGCTCGTAGCCGTAGACGAATCCGAGGCTGTCGAAGCGGCGCAGGCGATAACCGTACGCGATCGTGCCGCCGCGTCCGCGGCTCTCGAAGCCGAACGCTTCCGGATAAACGGTGTTGCGGTTGTACAGCGAGACGCCGAGGCTGTTCGGCGTGTCGAGGAACCAGGGATCGGAGTACGCGATGCTGTAAAAGTCGGTCCGCACGCCGCGCTGGTAGCCGACCGAGAAGCTTTCGCCTTCGCCGAGGAAGTTGCGCGTCGCGAAGTTGGCCTGCAGGAAGAACCCGCCACCTTCGGAGTAACCACCGCCGAACTGGATGTCGTTCTTCCCTTCCTCCACACCGCGGACGGTGATGTCGACCGTCTTCGTGTCCTGGTTCACCTTGAAATCAGGGTTCTCCGTGACTTTGAAGTAGCCGAGCTGCCCGAGCTTGTAGAGGCTTTGCTTGAAGGTCTCCATGTCCATGATCTGACCTTCTTCGAGGAAGATCTCACGGCGGAGGACCTTGTCTTTGGTGGTGGTGTTGCCTTCGAACTCGAGACGTCCGAGGCGGAACTGCTCGCCTTCGAACACACGCAGATTCACGTCGACCACGTTGTTGCCGCGGTCGATGTACTCCGGATCGACATACGCGTAGATGTAGCCGCGCATGCGGTACGCCTCGTCGAACGCGTCGATGCGGGTCTGGATCGGCTTGCGCGCCAGCGTCTCGCCCGACTTGATCGGCCAGTCGCCGATGATCTGCTCGTTGGTGAAGACGGTATTGCCGGTGACCTGGACGTTGCCGAAGGTGTGGACTTCCCCTTCTTTGACCGGAACAGTGATGCGCACGCGCTTGCCGGCCGTGCGGATGATCGGGTCGCCGAACGAGACGTCCTGATATCCGTGGTCCTGGTAGTAGTTGCGGATCGTCTCGAGATCCTCGTCGAGCTTCGACGGGATGTAGAGGTTCTTCTTCCGGATCCAGGTGTAGATGTTGTGCTTCTTGACTTCCTTCATCTGACCGCGGAGGCGGCGGTCGGAGAAGCGCTGGTTGCCGGTGAAGTCGATCGAGGCAACCTTCGCCTTCACGCCTTCGCTGATGACGAAGACGATCTTTTTCTCACCCGGCTCGCCGAGGTCCTCGGTCTGCGTGGTGACGGAGACGCCCTCGAAACCGCCTTCGGTGTACGCGCGGCGAATCGTTTCCGCGGCGCGGCGGATGAGCGTCTGCTCGATCGTGTTGCCGACGTGCAGATCGATCTTCGCCGATTCGAGTGCTTCATTGATCTTCTGCTGGTTGAGCTCTTTGTTGCCGCGGAACTCGACCGAACCGATGCGGGGACGTTCCTGCACGATCGCGCGGACGATGAGACCGTTGTCGCCCGGAGCGGTTTCGATGCGGATGTCGTCGAAGAGACCGGTCTGCCAGAGGTTGACGAAATTGCGCTGGATCGCTTCAGCATCGTACGCGTCGCCCGGGCTGATGCCGAGATAGACGCGAATCGTGTCGGCCGCGACCGAAGTATTGCCGACGACCTCGAATCGCTCGATCACCTGGCCGGTAGTCGCGCGGCGCGGTGCCTCCGGCTGAGGAGCGTCGGTGATGCGGCCTGTACCCGGCGTCTCGAGGATGGTCCCCGGCCGCG
This sequence comes from Thermoanaerobaculia bacterium, assembly GCA_036387295.1. Classification (GTDB taxonomy): domain Bacteria; phylum Acidobacteriota; class Thermoanaerobaculia; order Gp7-AA8; family Gp7-AA8; genus QHVT01. The sequence goes on from DASVUA010000323.1 coordinate 5,521, forward strand.
GGCGCGGACGTTCAGGTGTGGTGGGGGTCGTTTGCGCTCGTGCCATCGTGCCGGCAAACAGCACGACGAGGAGCATCACTATGAGTCGAGTCATAAGTTCAAGAGAGACTGTTTTGTTGTGAGACGCGCGACCAGGCAGGAGGTCACGCGGCAACCTGAACACCGGGGAATCGCGGCGCATTCTACACGCGCGTCCGTATCATTCAGCCGATGCGACCACTCCGCCTGCTCGTTCTGCTCGCCTGTACATCACCCCTCGGCGCGAAACTTCCGGAAGTGACGCTCACCCCTCCCGGCCCCGTTCTCCGCATCGCGGTGACGGGCGACTCCGGCGGCGGTACGGCGCGCGTGGCGCGAGGCATTGCACGCGTGCACGCGCAGACGCCGCTCGCGGCGATCCTGTTGACAGGAGACAACTTCTACCCGTGCGGCGTCGAGTCGGAGCACGATCCGCGCTGGAGCATCAACGCACCGCTGGTCAGTATCGGCGTCCCGATTTTTCCCGTCCTCGGCAACCACGACTTCTGCGGCAAATCCGATCCCGACGCGCAGATCCGCGCGACCGGCATCGTCCGCAACTGGCGCTTTCCGGCGCGCCAATATGCCGTCCGCTCACCCTTCGCAGATTTCACGTTCGTTGACACGACGCCGCTCGCACACGGCGCAAAGAACTCGGTCGCACCAGCTCTACTCGCGACATTCAAAGGCTCGAAGGCGCCGTGGCGCATCGTGGTGGGCCACCATCCCGTCATCTCGTCCGGCTATCACGGCTACTTTCCGCGAGCCGAAGTCGCGCAGATGCGCACGCTCATCCCTGCACTGCGGGAAGCGCGCGTCGACCTCTTCATCGCCGGCCACGACCATCACGTCGAGCTCCTCCGCGGCCGCATGGCCCACCTCATCAGCGGCGCCGGCTCGTCCCCCGTCCCCCCGATCAAACTCCGCACGACCACGGTCCTCCCCGACCAGATCCGCCTCGAGCGCATCGGCTTCGCGGTCGTCGAGCTCACCGCAAAATCGATTCGCGTCCGCGTCTACGACGCCAACGGCAAACCGCGAACCGAGTGGATTGAAGTTGGTCGGCGCCGGTGAGCGCGATCACTTCGCGGCGCGCACCGCCGGAGCAAGCGCGGCGACGTCGAGCTCGAGCGCTCCGAAGGGCGGAACGACTCCCGACGTACAACGGCCCGCCGGACGACCTCCGGCACGCAGCGCCGGAACCTCCTCCGCGGTCGCAAAGCAAACGGTGTACGCGCCCGGCGCCACGATCGCTTCCGCGGTTGTGTTGCCGACGGCTGAGAGCGAGGCCTGACGCCGGTCGATCGTGTACGCGGTGACGACCGCGCCGTCGTGGAGCAGCCACGGATGCATGACGCCGTCGCCGCCGTTCCATTCGGGCAGCCGCAGCCGCAGCGTTCCTCCTTGTTGACTCACCGTCAGCGTCAACTCGGCCGATTCAACGCGCTGGTGATAAAGGCGGAGCGCGAAGCCGGGTGCGTCGATCTCGAAATCGCATTCGCGACTTCCGTTCGGAAGGGTGAATCCGAATCGGCCGCCGCCGTCCGTTTGCCGTGCGGTGAAAAAGTCGACCAGCCGATCGGTCGGCATCGCGGTGATCGTTGCGCCTGCCACCGGGCCGCTCTCGCTCGTGAGAAGGCCACGAATGATGCGATCGGCGTTGACAGTGAGCGTGATCCTTTGCTCTTCCTCGTCGTCGATCGTCACGTACGCCGCTTCGCTTCCACCGCCGTCGAGCGTCAGCGCTCGCACCGAGTAGCGCCCCGCCGGGAGGCCGGTTGCGAAGAACTCCCCGTCCTCGGCGATGTCGGTCTGGACGAGTTGCCCTTCGGAATCGG
>DASVUA010000324.1:0-3266 GCA_036387295.1 Thermoanaerobaculia bacterium
CCAGCAGGCGTTCACAATCCGCCGGATAGACGAGGTCGCGGATGGTGAGGCCGATCAGTTCTTCCGGATCCGAATAGCCGAGAATCGCTGCATAGCGGGCGTTGATATAGACGACTTCGCCATTTCGTTCGATGAGCACGCCGTCGGTCGCGTGATCCAGCGCAACGCAGAACTCCTGCGCGTCCAATCTGCCGATCATGTGCGTGGAAACTGCGAAGTGCGGACACCGATTTCCGCCGAAGGGCGCCGAACGATCGCGGCGGCCGCCGGCTGAGCTGCTGGTAAGCGTTCTCGTACAAATCGAGCACTCGATCGCCGGTCGGCGCTCTCGTTGCAAGTGAGGCAACGCCACCGATGCCGCGCGTTGCAACCCGCACTCGCCCACCCGTCTCGCGGCGGGCGATGAGACCCGCCGAAGAGCACCCTCGTCCCGCCGCGCCGAAGCGGAACTTCGGGGAGATCGCCTCCGCGCTTGCGGATCGCGCGCTGCTGTTCCTTTTTTCCGCATCTCTGTTGCTCATCCCCTGCGTCGTCGCCATCACCGGCAACGACGTCTTCCGCTCGCCGAAGGAGCTCGCCTTCCGCGCCGCGGCGATCATCCTCATCGCGGCGGTCGCGTGCTGCCTTTTGCTGCGCATCCGCACCGTGGTCTCGCGTCCCCCGGGGCGGTTGACGCTCGGGCTCACCGGCGCAATCGTCGGCTGGACTGCAATCTCGGCCGTCTTCTCCACCAACGTCCCGCTCAGCCTCAACTCGCTCGCCACCGTCATCGCCAGCGCGGTGCTGTTTCTGCTGGCCGTGATGCTGCTGCGCGAACGGCCGCTCGGCGCCGTACTGTTGTGTGCCCTTCCGGCCGGGGCGAACGCGGTCGTGTCGCTCTGTCAGTACTTTGCGATCTGGCGGCCGTTCACGATCGTCTACGAACGGCACGACGTGACGCAGGCGGTGGGGAAATTGTCGATGAGCGGCTTCGTCGGCAGCCCGAACGACATCGGGATGGTGACGGTGCTTCCGGCGCTCGCGACGATCGTCCTCACGATCGTGGCGAAAGAAAAACGATTGCGCGCCATGGGAGCCGGCATGTCGGCCCTCCTCGTCGCGGCGCTCTTCGCGTCCCAATCGGTCACGGCCATCGGTGCATTCGTCGTGGCCGTCTGGGCGCTGCTGTTTCTCGCGCTCCCGCGACGCGGCGGCATCGTCGTCGCGGCCGGCACCGCTCTCCTGATCGTGGCGATGTTCGGCTACGCGCCGCTGCGGGAGCGGTTCGCCAGCATCGGCCAGCGGATGAAAGACCGGCAGTACAACCAGATGCTCGCCGGGCGCCTGCAGCCGTACATGGCGGCCGCGAACATGTTTGCCGACCGGCCGCTGCTCGGCACCGGGCCGGGGACGTTTCACTGGCACTACATGCCGTACCGCGTCGAGATCGGCCGCAAACACCCGGAGCTCTTCATCATGCCCGGCCCGGCCATCCAGAACTTCGGCGAGGCGCACAACGATCACCTCGAGGTGCTGGCGGAGACCGGTTTGCCCGGCTATCTGCTGCTGCTGGCGACGCTGATCCTTCTCGCGCGTCCTTCCTTCAGACGGCGGGCGATTCCGAGCGGCGCCGCGGACGGTGAGGACGCTCCCGCGGAGACCGCGCAGTTCACCCGCCTCTTCGCGCTGCCGTTCGTGGCCGGATTCGCGACGCTCGCACTTGCACAATTTCCGCTGCAGATTGCCGCGGCGCGCCTCATCTATCTGTCCCTCGCCGCCTTGATCGTCGCCTGGAGCGCAACCGATGAGTAAGGGAGTCGAGCGGCTGATGCGCGCCCTCGGCCTGCTCGCGGTCGCTGCAGCGGCGGCGGTCGCGCTTCATCGGGACGTCTACCAGCAGTACCGGGTGAACGCCGAGTATCCGAAACTCCTCGCCGACACGCTCTGGGCGCAGGCGCACCTCGATTCGCTGGAAACGAGCTCCATCGCCCGCGGCACGCTCGAACGTGCGCGCGAATTGCGCGAGAAATCGTACGGAGATGTTCGACTCGACCTCATCGCGGCGGCGAACTGCGGGATTCTCGAGCGCTTCGACGAGGGCATCGGCTACTGCACCGAGGCGCTGCGGCGCGACCGGCGCCCTGAGATTTTCTTTACACGCGGCGAATTACAGATGCAGGCGGGACGGCGCGATCTGGCCATTGCCGATTTTGTCGCGGCCGCCGAATTCACGCCGATTTATCTCGACGAGCTCACGGATTCCTCTGTGCGGCAGGAGGTCGAGGCAGAGCTTTTCCGCCGGAATCAGGCCGGCCGTGGAGACGCGAAGCGCTCTGTGCAGGATTTGTAGTTCAAACTTTACATGTCGCTTTCGTCGGGCATGAACGATAATCCGGGCTCCCGGCGATGCGAATAAGTAAGTGGATCGCTCCACGACCCGCATCCAGAGATCACTCATCGTGAAGACGGACACCCTCATCGAAACAACCTCTCCTGTGGAATCAGGCGCGTCGAGCCGGCTGCTGCCGGACGTCTCTTCGCGTCGTGAAGACATCCACGTCCGTCCCGCATTCGTGGTCGAACTGCCGTTTCCGGCCTCCGGGCTGGTCGTTCCGCGCAGCGAGCCGGCGAAGAAATCGGCTCCCGTCTCGCTGCCGCTGGTCGCGCATTTCGCGCACTCCGCCATCGCTTCGCCGGTCACCGTCTGGGCTCTCCTCGACATGATCACGGCGGCCGTGGCCGCGTATGTTTCCCACGGCCTCTCCCCCGCCTACCAGCCACACAACTACGCGGAGTGGATGCACTACAACCCGATGGTCATCGCAGGCGTGCACGCGCTGGCGTTGTTCGTCGCGAGTTACGCCATCGGCCTCTACAACCGCCAGAATTTCAACTCGCCGATCCGGCTGCTCTACCTTTCGGTGACGGCGAATCTCGCCGCCATCGCCGGCACGACGCTCTTCTACTCATGGTTCCGGCTGGTTCCGATCGGCCGCTACGTGCTGCTGTTCACCTTTCTCTTCTGTACGGCCGGCACCCTGCTGTACCGGCAGATCACCCGCGTGTTCGCCGGCTGGAGCAAGGTTCGCGTGCTCTTCGTCGGCGACCCTTCGAAGTTCGAGCGGCTTAGAGAAACGATGGTGAAGGAGTACGGCGGGCTGTACTCCGATCCCGATTACCTCGACCTCACCCATCTCCCGCCGAGCCATCGCGCGCGCGCCGTCCTCTCGCACTACTCCGAGCATGTGCCGGACGTCGTGGTGGTCGAAGACGACGCCGAGCTGATC
>DASVUA010000325.1:0-5501 GCA_036387295.1 Thermoanaerobaculia bacterium
GCTCTTAGCCCGCCGACGCTCATCAACGGCCGGCGGGCTAAGAGCCCGCCGCTCCACTGGTACGACGACGACGCGTCGATCACATCGCGCTGATCAGCGCTTGCGGAAGACGAACAGGTAGTTGTTGTACGGCATGCGTCCCCAGAGCGGACGGATGTCGGCGTCGAATCCGTCGAATGCGCGCACGAGCTCTTCGCGCGTCGGCAGTTCCACACGCTCGGCTTTCATCCAGCGGAAGATGTGCGCCGCGCGATCGACGAAGCGCGTGAAGCGCGCGCGCCACGACCCGTCGTGGATGACCTGGCGAATGACCACCACGCCTTCAGGCGCGACCGCGCGAACGACGTTGTTCAGAATCTGCTGACGCGAGTCGCTGTCGAAGTAGTGAAGGATGTCGAGGAGGACGACGTCCCGATTCGGAGGAAGCGGCGCGCGCGCATCGCCGGCGATGAATTCGACGTCGCGATATCCGGCCGCCGCGACCCGCGCGAGGTCGATTTTCCGCTGATCGAAATCGATGCCGGTGACCGGCGCGGAGTACCCATGCTCGCGCAGGAAAAACGGGAGAAGACCGACGCCGCATCCGAGGTCGAGAAGCGGCGTGTTGCGGCCGCGCAGCACGTCGAGCGCGGCGCGATAGGCGGGATCGGTGCGCACCTTCCACCGCACGTAACCTTGCAGCGGGCGGCGCGCGTACAACGCGGCGAGCCGCTCGGTGACGTCGTGCTTCGTCACGCCGCGAGATGCTCGATGAGGTCGATGAGCTCGGGAAGATTGAACGGCTTCGGAAGGATCGCCGCGACGCCCATTTGCAGCAGCGCCTGAGGATCGACGCGCACGTGCGCGGACAGCACGATGATCGGCACCTTGCCGAGGCGGCCGGTCTCCTGCAGCCGCTGCAGAAAATCCCAGCCGTTGACGTCGGGCATCGCGAGGTCGAGCAGCACGACGTCGGGATGATGAATTGTCAGCGCACGCTGACCCTCGCCGCCGTCGCCCGCGAGCAGCACCTGAAATCCATGCTGACGCAGCGCCGCCGCGAGCATGCCGCGCAACGGCAGATCGTCATCGATCACGAGCACGCGCTTCCGGTCGACACCGGCCAGCCGGTTGGTTTTGCTGCTCTTTTGATCGTGGGCGAGATTCATGTGCGCTGCGTTCTCTATCGACGGATGAGAGCGCCTTGCAGAAGTTGCGCCGGGCTCAAAAGAGATCGCCGTCGCCCCACGTGTAGTAGAGACTTTCGCGCATCCGCGCCACGGCGTCGGGCCAGGCAAACGGCACACACATCACCGACAGATCCTGCGGCTCGGGACGCACCGCAAACCCGAGGCTCGTGAGAATCTCGTCGAACCAGCGCGGCCTCGACGGGAACCACCCTTCGACGACATCGACCGGATGCGACGGAACTACGTGGCGCAGCACGACTTCCACCGCATCGGGAAAATCGGGATCGAACAGCGCATCGCCCCACGTGAAGCGATTCTCGCGCACGCGAAAGACGATCCAGCCGACGAGCCGCCGCCACTTGCGAACCGCGACGACGACGTACGGCACGTCGGGGCACTGCAGGTAGCGCCAGCGCACGTACGCCGCGTTGCGTGTGACGCAAAACTGATAGGCGGGTGCGACGCGCTCGAACAGCTCGTCCCATTCGCCGTTCGTCTCGCGCACCTGTTCGAACGAATAGCCGCGCAGCCAGCGTTCGGCGCGCGCGATGCGCGGGAGCGGAACGGCGACGCGATACGTCACCGGCTCGACGCGATCGCTGCGCAGAAAACGCAGCGAGAACTTCTGGATGTTCGCGACGTTGAAGCCGAAATTGAACGCGACCTGCTTCTCGCAGAATCGCTCGTAGAAATGCAGCGCGGTGCGGCCGAGAATGCTGCTCGGGCCGCGGCCGATGTGGCGCACCGCGACGTCGGTCATCGTGTCGCCGACCTGGTGCGCCAAGACGTCGGTGCGGCGGCGCGTGCGCGGATCGACGAAACGGAATGGAACCGGGTAACCGCTGTAATGCCCGACCAGCCGCGCCTCGTCGGCGAACGCGAGACTGATCCGCTCGTTGCCGAACGGACTGCGGCGGTATTTCCACTCGAAGTGATCGAGCCTCCGCGGCGCGTGTGGAAACGAGCGCGCAAACAGCTCGAGAATCGCGGCTTCATCGCCGGCGCGATACGCGCGCACGTCAACGGGCATGCGTCGGTTCCACCGAACGGATCGCGCGCGCGTTGAGCGGCGCACCGGAACGCCGCTTTGCGACGATCCGGATCGACCCGGTGGTGACGATCAGCGGGTCCGGAAGAATTCGAAGCGCGAGACGAACGAGCGGCGCGAGCAGGGGATGATGCGTCGCGCTCCAGTGCCGCAGGAACTTCTGATCGCGATACTCGAAGTCGGGGCCGATGTCGACGAGCTCGAACCCGGAGCGCTCGAGCAGTTCGATCAGCGCGGAGCGCGAGTAGAGGATCAGATGCGTCCGGAAGTTCTGCGACATCCGCTTCCGCTCCGAAACGAGGTAGATGAATCCTTCGGTATCGAACGCGGAGAGAAACAACATGCCGCCCGGTTTCAAAAGGTCTTTGATCCGTGAGAGTGCGTCGTGAGGATCGGGCATGTTCTCGAAGACATGAAACAGCGTGATCGCGTCGAACGCCGGGCCAGTGTTGACGAACGACGAAAGCGACGCGCAGTACACCTCGAGACCACGCGCGCGCGCGTGCCGCGCGGCGGCGGATGCGGGGTCGATGCCGACGTATTCGTAGTCGTGCGCGGCGATCGTGCCGAAGCTGCCGTCGCGGACGCCGACTTCCATCACTCGCGCGCGGAGCGGCAGCTGGTCGCGCAGCCAGCGGAAACGCCGCAGGCTCGTTCGCTCGCGCGCGGGAGGTGAATGCGATTCGTACGCAGGCGACGGAGGAGCGGCGTGCGTGCGCAGGACACGCCGCACGGGACTCGCGCCGTCATCGTCGGCAAATTCGTTGAGGTATCTGCATTTGCATCGGCGGCACGCGCGCACGACGTTGGCGGGGATCTGCGCGCAGCTCCACACCTCGGCAGAAAAACAGACCGGGCAGCGGCGCGCCGCACGATAGGCATTGCGGCGATTGAGCGCGCGGATCTTCATCGCCGCGAACACTCCGCCGAGCGCGCCGAACGAGCGCGCGCGCGTGGACGCCGACTGCACGACGAGGTACTCGATGCGGAAGCCGTACTTGTTCGCGAGAAACGCGATCTCGAGCTCGCAGCCGCCGTCGATCAGGCGCGACTCTCCGACCACGATCTTGGCGGCGGTGGAGGAGAACGCGGCAAGCTGCACGTGCCTGTCCGGCAGCATCGGGACGAGCAGCGAGCGCGCGATGGCACCGCCGCGGAAGTCTTCGCGCGCACTCGCGAACACGACGTCGGTCGCCCCCGATTCGACCATCGCGACCGCGGCTCCGATCGCACTCACGGGATACGGCAGATCGGGATCGGCGAGCACGATCACGCTCCCCTTCGCATCGCTCACACCGCGGCGCAGCGAGGGCCCCAGCATGTCGCCGCCCGGCTCGAGCACTTCGAACGTGAAGCCGGTGGTCTCGAGATAGTTCGAGATCGCGTCCACGGCCGGAGCCGAACCTGGCTGGCGCAGTGGAACCACCACGCTGACGCTGGTCGAGCTCATGACGCGATTCTATATGTTCGAACGATTTCGCCGGTCGCGCGAACGACGGTGCGCAGGTAAAACTCGCCGCGCATCGACGCACGCACTTCGGGAGGAAGGGACACGCGCCGCTCGGCAGGAAAGAAGCCGGCCGCCGTGGCGAAGGTCGGCAGCGGCGACGCGTCGACGACGAGGTCGCCGCGTTCGAGCTCGAGCTCGCCCGTGAGCGGCGTGGCGTCGTAGCCGGTGGCCCGCCGCTCGAGCGTTTTCAACAGACGTGCGACGAACGGGCCGTTCCACTTTTCCAGATAGCGAAGCTCCGACTGCGCGTAACGCGCCGCCGCTTCGGCCGCGACCTGTGCGGCGCTCTGGTTGTAGAGGTGACGGCACCGCGCGGCCGGAACGTGCACGATGCGGCCGCGAGCCGCGGCCACACGGCGCAGAAAATCGGTTTCTTCAAAGTACAGCGGGAAGCGCTCGTCGAATCCGCCGAGGCGGTCGAATTCGCTCGCGCGGACCGCGAGCACGGCGCCCGAAAGCATCGACGTCTCGCTCGTCTCAGCGCGCGACCAGAACGCCACGCGCTGCAGAAAACGGCGGCGATCGCGCTGCTCGAACCACGCGCGCGAACGGCTCGCGAGCACTTCGTCCACCTTCTCCGCCGCGGTGCTCAGGTCGCCGGGCGGCAGCATCCAGCGATGCGCTTCGTCCCAGAAGAGCGCCGGGCCGGCGACCGTCGCGTCACGCAACGCGTCATGCAGCCGGTCGATCGCCTCGGCTGCAAAGACGACGTCGGGATTCGAGATGACGATCGTTTCGCCGGTGCACGCCCGGCGGCCCGCGTTGATGGCCCCTGCATACCCGCGGTTCGTTTCGGAGACGATCAACTCGTCGGCGCGAAGCGCGTGCAGTGCGGCCGCCTCCCCGGCATCACAGGAGTTGTCGACGACCACGACCTGCAACGGCGTCGAGACGGCGGCACGCGCGGTGCGGACGGCTTCCGCCGCGAGTGCGGCGGAGCGGTAATTGACGACGAGCAGCGAGATCATCGCGGCCCGAGCGCCGGCGCGGCTTCGACGTGCGACGGATCGAGCTCCCACTTGTGATCGACCGCGATGAGCCCGATCTCGAACCGCTCGCCCGTCATCGAGAACGCCGGCCGCACATCGCGCCGGTCGAAGACCGTGATCGCGTGCTCGTCGCCGACGAACGCGATGATCGAGTACTCGCCGCGAAGCAGCGGCACATCGAGCAGGCGCACGGTGACGTCGTATTCGGTCCGTCCGAAGAGCGGCGGCAGCCCGTCCGCGTGCGTACCGACCGCAAAACATTGCAGGTCGTCGGCCGCGCGGTGCACCCCGACGATGAGATGCACGCGTTGCGACGGATCGTCCGCCTCGATGCGCAGACGCACGTGCACATCTTCTCCACGCGCGAAGCGATCCCGCGGAAGCCCGTCGCCGTCGCAGACGACGATCTCGCGCAGACGCACCGGCGTCCCGCTCTCGGTCTCGACGACTTCCGTGGCAGGCAGCTCGCGGTCGCGCTCGAGCAGGAACGTTTCGTACTCGTGCACGACGTCGAGCGCGGGACCGAACCGCTTTGCGCGGCCGTGATCGAGCCAAAGCACGCGGCTGCAGATGGAGCTGATGTAGTACAGCGCGTGGGAGCAGAAGAGGATCGTCTTCCCTGCTTCCTGAAACTCGCGGATTTTATCGATGCACTTTTTCTGAAAGTGTCCGTCGCCGACGGCGAGCGCTTCGTCGATGACGAGAATGTCGGGGTCGACGTTCACCGCGACGGAGAACGCGAGGCGCATGTACATGCCGGATGAATACGTCTTCACCGGCCGGTC
>DASVUA010000326.1:0-1701 GCA_036387295.1 Thermoanaerobaculia bacterium
ATGTGAACCCCTGCAGCCGCACCGCGCCGTGCAAAACGTTTGCGGGCGCGATCAGCAAGACGGCTCCAGGCGGCGAGATCAGCGTTCTCGATCCGGGCGGCTACGGCGCGCTGACGATCAACAAGTCGATCACGATCAACGGCAACGGGACACACGCCTCGTGCCTCTTCTCCGGTACGAGCGGCTTCACCATCAACTCGCCGGGCATCATCGTGAACATCAACGACATCAGCTTCAACGGCGGTGCGCCGAACGCGCCGGGCGTCAACGGCATCCGCATCATTCAGGCGGCGTCGGTGAGCGTCTCGAACTGCGACATTTTCAACTTCTCGTCGAACGGCATCGTCGACGAGCGGACCACGGCCGGCTCGACCGTCGTGACCAACACCCGCATCCACAATTCGCTGCAGTCGGGCGTGAACACGACCACGGTCGGCATCCGCGTCAATCCGTCGGCCGGCAGCGCGCAGAACACGCTCACCTGCGACCGCTGCACGATCTTCGGCAACCGTCTGGGGAACTCGCACGGCGTCTTCGTGACCAACGGCGGGCGCGTCACGCTGACGAACACGAAGGTCTTCAACAACACCTTCGGCGTCGCGGCTGCCGGACCGAGCGGCGCGTCCGAAATCTCGATCATCGACAGCGACGTCTCGGCGAACAGCACCGGCCTCCGCACCACCGCGGGTGGAACCATCCGCCTCTCGAACGTGCTCGTGACCGCGAACACGACGAATGGTCTCGAGATCTCCGGCGGCGCGATTCAGTCGTTCGGCAACAACAAGATCATCGGCAACACCGGCAACAACGGCGCCGGTCTGACCGCCGCCTCCAACCAGTAACCCACAAGACGAGCGAACCTGAACGCCGCCCGCGAGGGCGGCGTTTTCATTTCCAGCGGTAGAGCACGTAGAAGAGGATCGCTCCGGCGGCGGTGTTGAAGAAGTTGAGAACGCCGTTCGGGATCGGACGCACCTGCTTCCGGTTCCAGCTTCCGAGAATGCTTTCGAGGTAGGAGCCGGCAAAGGCGGAGAGCGTGAGCACCGCGACCGTGTTCCAGTCGAACGCGACCAGCTCCGCGAACATCCGGTCGACGGCGAGCGTCCCGGCGAGCGCAACCGCAAAGCCGCCGGCGAGCCCGGCCAGCGTTCCTTCGACCGAGATCGCCCCTTCCGTCCCCACCGGCACGCGCCGCAGCGTGAGCGGCAGAAACGCGCGGCGGCCGATCCACTGGCCGATCTCGGAGGCGGTCGTGTCAGCGGCCGCGGTGGCGAGTGCCGCAATCCCCATGAACAACGGCACGAGCTCGAGCTCTGTCGCACCGTGTGTGCTGCGCGCGACACGCGACACCGCGATCGCGCAGATCGCCGCGACGCCTACGTTCGAAAAGGCGTGGCTGAATCCGCGCCGGCCGCCCCCCTCCTGCGCCAGCCCTGCTTTCGCTTTCCGGGCGTAGCCGAGTTTCGTCGTTGTCGTGCCGATGACGAAGAACGCGAGCAGCGCGACGTAAAGCGGCCACCCGCCGCCGAAGATGAGGACCGCGCCGAGGAGGAATCCGCCCACAGCGCCCGAGAAATTCACCGACCGCGCAAAGTAGCCGGCCAGCGCGAGGACGGCATTCGCGACGAGCCACGGGACCGTGTCGGGCCAGACCGCGTACGGCGACGTCGTTTGGATCCCCGCCACGATCAGCGTCACCGC
>DASVUA010000327.1:0-1826 GCA_036387295.1 Thermoanaerobaculia bacterium
GCACCGCGATCAACAACGCACGTGCACTGGCCGGCTTGCAGCCGTTCGCGTTCAGTACAGCGCCGCCGATCGGCGCACTCGTCCGCGCCACCCACATCACCGAATTACGAAGCGCATTGGTGCCGGTATTCACGGCTCTGAACCTTCCGCAGCCGGTCTACACCGATTCGACGCTGGGAGCGGGGAAACAGATCAAAGCCGCCCATATTCAGGAGCTCCGTAAAGCAGTGAAGTAGCACCACGTCGCACCAGACACAGATAGGGCACATTGACGCGGCCGGTGTCAGCGTGGTGCGGATGGCACGTGGTACGGCTTCCGTGTGCAAACGGGCGAGATAGAAACGTAGAACGTGACGAAACGTAGAACGTAGAACACGGAACACGGAACGAGTTCCATTTTCTACGTTCCGCGTTCTACGTTCCGTGTTCTACGTTCTAAGTTCCACTAAAACCCCTGCTCCGTGTGCTCTCCGAAGGTCTGCTTGAGCGTGCTGACGATCTCGCCGATCGTGCATTCGTTGCGGACGGCGTCGACGATGAGCGGCATGAGGTTTTCCGAGCCGCGTGCGGCTTCGTCGAGGCGGGTGAGGGCGCGTTGCCAGTCGCTGGTGCGCTGCGCGCGGAAGGCGTCGAGGCGCGCGACCTGATCGCGTTCCACGCTCTCGTCGATGGTCATGATCGGGAGCGTCATCTTCGCGTTGTCGAGAAAGTCGTTCACGCCGACCACGACCGACGTCTTCTCTTCCAATGCGCGCTGGGCGAGGTAGGCCGATTCGCCGATCTCGTGCTGCATGAAGCCCGACTCGATCGACGCCATCGCGCCTCCCATCGCGTCGATCTTTTCGATGAGCGCACGCGCTTCGCGCTCGATGTCGAGCGTGAGCGACTCGATCGCGTATGAGCCGGCGAGCGGATCGGCGGTGCCGGCGATGCCGCTTTCGAATGCGAGGATCTGCTGCGTGCGCAGCGCGATCTTCACCGACTCCTCGGTCGGCAAGGCGAGCGCTTCATCGCGGCTGTTCGTGTGCAGCGACTGACAGCCGCCCAGCACCGCGGCCATGGCCTGATAGGCGACGCGCACGACGTTGTTCTCCGGCTGCTGCGCGGTGAGCGTCGAGCCGGCAGTCTGCGCGTGAAATCTCAACGCCAGCGAGCGCGGATCTTTCGGCGCATGCCGCTCCGTCATCAGCTTCGCCCAGAGCTTGCGCGCGGCGCGGAACTTCGCCACTTCTTCCAGAAAATCGTTGTGCGCATTGAAGAAAAACGAGAGTCGCGGCGCGAACGAATCGACGTCCAGCCCCCGCTCGACGGCCGACTGCACGTACTGCAAACCATTCGCGAGCGTGAACGCGACCTCCTGCACCGCCGTCGAACCGGCCTCGCGGATGTGGTAGCCGGAGATCGAGATCGTGTTCCAGCGCGGCACCGACCGCGCGCAGAACTCGAAGATGTCGCTCACGATGCGCAGCGACGGCGCGGGAGGGAAGATGTACGTGCCGCGCGCGGCGTACTCTTTGAGGATGTCGTTCTGAATCGTGCCGGAGAGCTTCGTCCAATCGGTGCCGCGGCGTTCCGCGACGACGAGCAGCAGCGCGAGGAGAATCGACGCCGGTGCGTTGATGGTCATCGAGATCGAGACCTTGTCGAGCGGAATCGAATCGAGCAGCGTTTCCATGTCGGCGATCGAATCGATCGCCACGCCCACTTTGCCGACCTCGCCGCGCGCGCGGCCGTCGTCCGAATCCATCCCGATCTGCGTCGGCAGGTCGAATGCGACCGAAAGGCCGGTCGTGCCGCGCTCGAGCAGGTAGCGGTAGCGCGCATTC
>DASVUA010000328.1:0-1599 GCA_036387295.1 Thermoanaerobaculia bacterium
CCTGTCCGATCAGCGCGGTCTCCTCGTCGCATTGATGCTCGTCACGACGCTGCTCCTGGGCGGCGCGATGCTGTGGCTGATGGCCCACCCGAGTTTCTGGCGCGGCGCAATCGACGGCCTGATCGGCGGCGCGTCACGATAGGGAGCGTCAGTAGTAAAAGGGCTGCTTCCCCTTCGCGCGCGCGGCACGGATCCGCTGCAGTTGCTCGGACGTGCAGGGATAGCCGAACGAATCGTCGAAATCGCACGCTGGATCCTGCATCTTTTCCTCGCCGTTCAAAGGCGGATCGGTCTGGCCGTCGTAGACCACGAAAGTGCCCAGCAGCATGAAATATCCTGAGCCTTCCGAGGTGCGGAAGAAGGTCCCCCGCATCCGCTCGATCGCCTCGAGCAGGTAGGGGTCCATGGTGGCGCGAACCGCGTGACGAAACCGCCGGAGCTCGTCTGGTTTGGTGAGTTTCGCGTCGAAATCCTTCCACTCGCCGCCGTTCGTTTCGAATCCCATCAGCGTGGGGACTGAAAGCATCTCCGGGTGGATGCGCGTCTCCTTCGTGATCTCTGAAAACGTGCGCCCTGTATACGGCGAGTTGTTCATCGACACTTCAATGAACGCGCGATTCGTGACATCCGAGATTCTGTAGAAGGAGCGTCTTTCGCTGAACGCCGCGACGTCATGCAGCAGCACGTCTCCGTGGCCAGGATCGCGGAGAAGAACGATCGTCTCGAAGCGCTTTTCACTCAGGTCGTGGATGACCGTGTATTCGTAGAGCAGCACATTGTCGGCGTCGTGGAGGGTGAAATGTTGCCTGTACTTCAGCGGCCGTACAGGACGCGGTGGAGGCTCGGGCTCTTCCACCGGCGGCGCTTCCGGTTCCGCAACTGGAGGTGGCACGGTTGGTGGCGAAGCCAGCGGAGGAGGGTCGTCGAGGAGAAGAGCGGCAAAAACCGCGGCGAGAATGAGGTGCATTCATCCGAGGATATAGTAGCGACGTAATGACGTCACTATGGCCTCCGAGAATCGAGGATGGACTGACCTCGATACGTTCCCTAATTCGGCGCGCGAGCGTTATGCTGTAATCACATGATCGTGACCCGGTGGGCAGTGGCGCTGTTTCTGTTGCTCTCCGTGCAGGCGCGTGGCGGGGCGAGCGTGGCGCCCGCGGTCTCGGCAGCGGCCGGCCAGTTCGTGGCGACGCTGCAGGCCGACTCGTTCAACGCGTTCGACCCGATGCGTGCCGGAGGCGATCTCGCCGCGTGGCGCGATGTGCAGACGGCGATGCAGCGCTTTCGCTGCATCGTCGTCGCCGGCGCGACGATCCGGAACGTGCGGGAGGATGCGGGACGCGTGATCGTGGAGCTCGACGTGATCGGCTCCGGCACGATGCGCGGTGCGCCGGCGCGCCTCGCCGCGATTCCGCTGCAGTGGACGCTGACGCGCGATCTGAGCGGCGCGGCGCCGCGCTTCCTCTCGGCCGAGACCAGGGAAACGATCGTCGTGCGCGAGCTGCTCGCGGCGCTGCCGCGGCGGCCCGATACGGCGACCGTGCTCGCCCGCGGCGTCAACCTCCCGCAGCTTGCCCGGCAGTTTGCGTACGAGAT
>DASVUA010000329.1:0-1801 GCA_036387295.1 Thermoanaerobaculia bacterium
CAACGGACGCCGCGCCGCGTCGCGCCGTGATAGCCGTCGATGCGCGCGAACTCGCTCTCGTCGAGCGACGGCGTGCTCGCGAACTCGATGATGTGCGGCGCCTCGAGCTTCGCGATCAGCTCCTGCGGCGTTCCGAGCGCGATGCGCTGCCCGTGATCGACGATCGCGATCCGGTCGCACAGGCGCTCGGCTTCTTCCATGTAGTGCGTCGTCAGCAACACCGTTCCGCCGCGCTTCCGGTACTCCGCAACGACGTCCCACAACTGCAGGCGCGATTGCGGATCGAGGCCGGTGGTCGGTTCATCGAGAAAAAGGATGTCGGGCTCGCCGACCAGCGCGCACGCAACGCCGAGGCGCTGCTTCTGGCCGCCCGACAACTTGCCGACGCGCGCGTTCCGCTTTTCGTCGAGCGAAAGATTGCGCAGCAGATCGTCGGGATGCGGTCCGTTCCGATAGAACGAGCGGAAAAGACGCAAGGTCTCGATGACCGTGAGCTTCTCGGCGAGCTGCGTTTCCTGCAGCGAGACGCCGATGCGCTCGCGCAGCTCACGCTCGTCTTCACGCCACGTCATGCCGAGGATGCGCACCTCGCCGCTGTCCGGCGTGTTGAGGCCTTCGAGGATCTCGATTGTCGTCGTCTTCCCCGCGCCGTTCGGCCCGAGAAGGCCGAAGCATTCTCCGCGCAGCACTTCGAGGTCGATCCCATCGACCGCCTTCACGTCGGGGTAATGCTTGCGCAGATCACGGCAGGAGATGACTGGCTCGGTCACGATGCGCGGTGAATAGTAGTCAAAGCGTGCGGAGTTTTCGACCTCGCGGTTTTCAACTGCGGCGCATCCGCTTTACAGTCCGAGGTCATGCGCGCAATCATCATCGAAAACCGCACACTTCACCTCGGCCAGACAGAACGCCCGCGGCTCGGGCCGGACGACCTTCGCATCGCGGTGCGCGCGACGTCGGTCAACCGCGCCGATCTGCTGCAGCGCGAGGGGCACTATCCGCCTCCTCCCGGCGCGTCGCCCGTTCTCGGGCTCGAATGCGCCGGCGTCGTTGCGGAGGTCGGCGAGAACGTGCGCAACTGGCGCGCCGGCGATCGTGTGATGGCGCTGCTGGCCGGCGGCGGCTACGCGGAAGAAGTCGTGGTGCACGCCGGCTCCGCGATGCGCGTGCCGGACGTGCTTTCCGACGAAGAAGCGGCGGCGCTCCCGGAGGTCTTTCTCACCGCGTTTCTCAATCTCTTCATGCTCGCGGATGTGAAACGCGGCGAATCTGCCTTGATTCACGGCGGCGGCAGCGGAGTCGGCACCGCCGCGACGACACTGCTGCGACTCGCGGGCGTACGCGTGCTCGTCACCGCCGGCTCGCCTGAAAAATGCGCGCGCTGCCTCGAGCACGGTGCCGACGTGGCCATCAACTATCGTGACGAAGACTTTGTCGAAAAAGCACGCGGCGTAAACGTCATCCTCGATCACCTCGGCGCTCGCTATCTCCCCCGAAACCTCGAAGCGGTGGCGATGGACGGCCGCATCGTGCTCATCGGATCGATGGGCGGCCAGCGCAACGCCGACCTCGACGTCGTGCAGTTGCTGATGAAACGCGCCCGCATCATCGGCTCCACCCTCCGCGCCCGCAGCCACGCCGAAAAAACCGCCATCGTCACCGCCTTCCTCGACCGCTTCCAGGAAGACCTCCACACCGGCCGCATCCGCCCCGTCATCCATCAGGTCCTCCCCCTCGAACAAGCCATGCACGCCCACGAACTGATGGAAGCCAGTGAGCACTTTGGAAAGATCGTCCTGAG
>DASVUA010000330.1:0-1515 GCA_036387295.1 Thermoanaerobaculia bacterium
CGTGTGACCGCCGAAGGCACCATCGTCGCGCACGTCGAAGGCAGAACGGGCGTGCTCATCGTGGTCAATTGCGAAACCGATTTCGTCGGCCGCAACGAGAACTTCAAGAACTTCGCGACGGAAGTCGCCAAAGCCGTTGCCGCCAGCAAGGCCGAGAACGTCGAAGCGTTCCTCGCCGAGAACTGGCCGGGCAGCGATGAGCCGGTGAGCCAGAAAGTGGCCGAGCAGATCGGCTCGATCAAGGAAAACATCTCCATCCGCCGTTTCGCGCGCTACGAAGCGCCGGAGAACGCGGCGTTCGGCGCCTACATCCACGGCGGCGGCAAGATCGGCGTGCTCGTCGAAGTCGTCGCGCAGAGCGCCGGCAAAGATGCCGACCTCCAGGAAGTCGCACGCGACATCGCGATGCACGTCGCCGCGGCCGAGCCGCGCTTCCTCCGCCGCGAAGACGTGACCGAGAAAGATCTCGAGACCGAGCGCGAGATCGCTCGCGACGCGGCCGCGAAATCCGGCAAGCCGGAGAACATCGTCGAGAAGATGGTGAGCGGCAAAATGGAAAAGTTCTACGGCGAAGCCTGCCTCCTCGAACAGCCGTACATCAAGGAAGACAAGGCCACCGTCACGCAGTACCTCCAGCGCCGCGGCAAGGAAGCGGGCTGCGAATACGGCATCACCCGCTACACCCGGTACAAGCTCGGTGAAGGCATCGAGAAGCGCACCGAAGACTTCGCGGCGGAAGTGGCGTCGTACATGAAGCAGTAACGCTCCAAACGATCGATCTTCAGAAAGGCGACCTCCGGGTCGCCTTTTTTGCTATAAACCGCACCGCATGACAGACGCCGCTCAGCCCAAATACAAGCGCATTCTCATCAAACTCTCCGGCGAAGCACTGATGGGAGGACGCCGCTCCGGGATCGACGCGGACGTGCTCGCAACGATTGCCGACGAGCTCGTCGACGTCGCGCAGATGGGCGTGCAGATCGCCATCGTCATCGGCGGCGGCAACATCTTCCGCGGCATGACCGCGGCGACGCAGGGTATCGACCGCGTCGCCGGCGACCACATGGGCATGCTCGCGACCGTGATGAACGCGATCGCGCTGCAGGACGCGCTCGAGCGCCGCAACGTGCCGACGCGCGTGACGACCGCCATCGCGATGTCGCAGATCGCCGAGCCGTTCATCCGCCGCCGCGCCGTGCGCCATCTCGAAAAAGGCCGCCTCGTGATCTGCGCCGCGGGCACTGGCAATCCGTTCTTTACCACCGACTCCGCCGCTGCGCTGCGCGCCGCGGAACTGAAGTGCGACATCATCTTCAAGGCAACCAAAGTGGACGGCATCTACACCGCCGATCCGGAAAAAGATCCGAACGCCGAGCGCCTGCCGCGCGTCACCTACCAGCGTGTCCTCGCGGACAGGCTCCAGGTGATGGATGCGGCGGCAATCGATCTCGCGCGCGGCAGCTCGATTCCCATCTACATCTTTTCGATGCGCGAAACGGGCAACATCAAGCGAGC
>DASVUA010000331.1:0-11377 GCA_036387295.1 Thermoanaerobaculia bacterium
AGACCACAGCCGGCGCCTTCATCGAAGACGATCTCCGCTTCCTCGAATCGATCGGCTCGATCGGCGGTGCCGCGGTCGACAACACCCGCCGTTTTCACAAGCTGGCGATGGTGCGCGAGACGCTCGAGGACGAGAACCGCGCCCTCAAGCAGCGCATGCTGCGCGACTACTCGGATCGGCTGATGGTCGGCGACTCGCCGAAGATGCAGCGCGTGATCGACCTCGTCTCGCGCGTGGCCGATTCGCAGGCGAGCGTGCTGATTCGCGGCGAGTCGGGAACGGGTAAGGAAATGGTGGCGCGCCTCATTCACGGCAGCTCGCCGCGCAAAGACGGCCCGTTCGTCGCCATCAACTGCGCCGCACTCCCCGAGACGCTGCTCGAATCGGAGCTCTTCGGGATCGAGCGCGGCGTCGCCACCGGCGTCGAAGCGCGTCCCGGCAAGTTCGAGCTCGCGAAAGGGGGAACGATCTTTCTCGACGAGATCGGCGACATTCCGCTGACGCTGCAGGCGAAATTGCTGCGCGTACTGCAGGAGCGCGAAATCGAAAAGCTCGGCGGACGGCGCCGCATCCCGGTCGACGTGCGCATCCTCTCGGCCACGCATCGCAATCTCGAGGAGATGATCGAAAAGACCGAGTTCCGGCAGGACCTCTACTATCGCCTGAAGGTTGTCGAGATCGTGCTGCCGCCGTTGCGCGAACGGCGCGACGACATCCCGAAGCTGGTTCGCTTCTTCCTCGAAAAGTACGGCAAACGAGAAGGGCTGCGCGACGTGCGGATCACGCAGGAAGCGCTGCAGAAACTGATGCGCTACCCGTTCCCCGGCAACGTGCGCGAGCTCGAGAACCAGATCGAAGGGGCTCTGGCGCTGACGACTGATCCCGTCATCGATCCGGGCGATCTGCTGCTTCCCGACGAACCTGGTGACGGCGGCGGGGAGCGCGAGCTCTCCGGCGACTTTCCGACTCTGGACGAGCTGGAAGCGCGGTACATCATGCGAGTGCTCGCGCATACCAAGGGAAACATCTCGAAAGCGGCAAAGATCCTGGGGATGAATCGTGGGACTCTGCATCGGAAGCGTGACGAGCTGTCGCAGAATGCGACACATGATGCGAAATGGAACATTCATTGATAAGTTCCATTGTTTCAGCGGTTTATAACATGCATTTTGCGCCGTTTTGCGGAACTGTCGCAAATTGCGACAGTCGGGGAAAGCGCTTCACATCGGCGTCGCGTCGTGTAAACTACGCCCCGCCAGGAACTTAGGAGACATTGAGCTGATCTTCACTGCGTGGCGTTCGCGTTGCTCTAGGGTGGCCCCGACGAAAGAGGGGAGACACCATGAACAACGTCGCTCAAACCCGCACCAACAAGCTCGAAGCTGCACTGTCCGCCAACTACGTATTGCCCGCGATGCTCGCGACCAATACGCTGGCTCTGGTGGCGGTCGATCGCCTCGGCGGAATCCCGCAGTGGGTCAAGACCGCCGTCGCGCTGTTCCTCGCGTTCTAGTCACTGCCGCCGCGCCGGAGAGAAGGACGATCGCGTCATGAATGCCACCGCCGAGCGGAAAATGGAGCTGACGCTCCCCATGGTCCCGGATATCGAGATCGCGGCCGCGCGTGCGGCCGGGAACCTCGCGCGGGAGCTCGGAATGGCGTCGGAGAGCATCGATGAAATGGCTCACGCCATGATCGAAGCGTGCATCAACGCACGCGAGCACTCCGGTAGCGAAGATCGTCGCATCTATGTAAGAATCACCGCCACCTCACTGGGCGAGGGCAACTCGCGCATCGACATCTGGATCAGCGATCACGGCAAGGGCTTCAACCTGGCGGAGGCCCGCTCGAAACGCGAAACTCGCGGAGCCGTTCACAAGCGTGGGTGGGGCCTCTCCATCATCGAAGCGCACATGGACGAAGTCGGCATTACGTCCAGCGCCGACGGCACGACCATTCACATGGTCAAATACGGGAAGAGAAGCGAATCATGACGGACGAATTGCGAGTGTCGATCGACCGCCGCGGTGCAACGGGCGCGATCCTCTACACCAAGGGCTACATCAACAACATCGGCGGCGAAGAGATCGCCAACCGTGCGTACGAGCTGATGGACGATGGTGTGCGCTCGCTGCTGCTCAACCTGCGCGACACGAAGATCGTCAACTCGATCGGCATCAGCATCCTCATCGAGATCATCGAAAAGATGATCGACAAGGGCGGAAAGATCGGTTTCTGCTGCCTCACCCCCGTCATCCACAAGACGTTTCAAATCCTGGGGCTCGCCAATTACGCGGCGATTTTCCAGGACGAAGAAGCCGCGCTGAAGGAAATGGGGCTGTAGCTGCTGGTTACCGGTTGCTCGTGACTCACGGCTCGTCCTGACGCAGCGCTTCACAACCAACCAGCAACCAGCAGCAACCCTGTTATCCTCGCGCCGGCATGGCCCCCGTGCATCGTCGTTTTGCCGATTTCGTCTCCGAGCTGCAGCAGATGGAGCGCACGTCCATCTCGGCGCAGGGTCCGATGATCCTCGAGGCGTTCGCGCGCCACACGCGGTTCGACAGCGGAGCCTTGTATCTGCGCGATCCTCGCGGCACCGGCCTGCGATTGGCCGGCAAGTCGGCGCAATGCGTCGCTCCTGACATTCTCGAAGCGCACATGCGCGCCGAAGACGCGGTGCTGCCCGTTCCCGCGCTCGTCGTTCCGCTGCAGTCGTATCGCGATGCGGTCGGCGTGCTCGCGCTGGCGATCGGGAGCGGCGATGACGGCGGTGCCGACACCATCGAAGACGACGTCGCATTCGTCCGTGCGGCCGCGGCGTTTCTCTCGACGCTGCTCACGAACCAGCGGCTCATGCAGGAGACGCGCGAAGGCGATTTCCAGCTGAAGTACCGGCTGTGGGAGCTCGAGTCGTTGTACGACATCGGCCTCTCGATCGCTTCGACCCTCAACGTCGACGAGCTCGCGGACGAGATTCTTTTCCGGATGATCTCGCTCACGAATGCGCGCCGCGCGGCGCTCTACCTCCGCGAGGACCTCGACGGCGGCGAGCAGGGCTACAACCTTTACCGCTCGTTCGGTGACGTCCGCGCCGGATTCCTCGAGTCAGAGCTGATCCATCAACTGAGCCGCGAAGGAAAACCGCTGACGTTCCAAGGTGGCAGCGCCTGCCTTTTTCCCGATTGCGCCACGTTCGTCGCGGTGCCGATCAAGGGTGGGAACGACGCGGTCATCGGCGTCCTCGCGGCGGCCGATCGCGAAACGCGGGAAGGCGGCATCGGCGCGTTCGAAGAGAACGAGCTGCGTCTGCTCTCACTCTTCGCGAATCAGGTCGCCATCGCGCTCGAGAACGCTCGCCTGCATCGCGAGGCGCTCGAGAAACAGGCGATGGAGCGCGATCTCGAGCTGGCCGCGATAATTCAGACCGCCATTCTGCCGAAAGCCATTCCGCACATGGAGGGCATCGAGATCGCCGCGCTCTCGCGTCCCGCGCGCCAGGTCGGCGGCGACTATCACGCCTTCTTCGTGCGTGACGGTGTGATGACCGCGCTCGTGGCCGACGTCGCAGGAAAATCGATTCCGGCCGCGCTGCTCGTGTCGGCTCTGCATGCGGTGCTGCAGCTGCTGTTTGCGGAAGGACGCGAGCTCGGTGAGATCGCGACGGAGCTCAACCGCCACATTCACAACTGGTCCGCGGAGAACAAGTTCATCACGATGATCATGGTGGCGATCGATCCGGAGCACGAGACGATTCAGTATGTGAACGCCGGCCACAACCCCGGCTACATCGTGATGGAAGACCGCATCGAGACCATCAAGTCGCACGGTCTGCCGATCGGCATTCTTCCGACGACCCGCTACTCGACGCAGACGCGCCGTTTTCCGGCCGGCGCGTGCGCGGTGCTCTACAGCGACGGCATCACCGAGGCGGAAGACATCGACGGGAACGAACTGGGGAACGAGCCGCTCGAAGCGCTGCTGCAGGAAAACATCGGCGGCGGCGCGAACCAGCTTCGCGACCAGATCGCCGACCTCGTCGACGCATTCGTCGGCGAGGCGCCGCAGAAGGACGACGAGACGATCGTCATCGCGCGCCGCGTTTGATCGGCGCGCGCTACTTCTTCGCAAACGCCGCGATCTTTTCGCGCGCTTCAGCCGATTCGAAACAGCCCACCTGATGTTCGGCTTCCAGATCGAGCTGCGCGCCGAGCGCATTCGTTTCCGTCACCGCCAGCGCGCGTTTGATCCCGCTCACCGCGAGCGGTGACGACGTCGCGAACGACTGCGCGAGTTTCTCCGTCTCCGCCACGAGCTCCGCGGCCGGGACGACGCGGTCCACCATTCCGATGCCCAGCGCTTCATTCGCGTCGACCATCCGTCCGGTTGCGAGCAGCTCGAATGCGCGGCTGCGGCCGACGAGCCGCGGCAGGAGCCACGTGCCGCCCCAGTCGGGATGCAGTCCGATTTTCACGAACGACTCGCTCAGCTTCGCCGCGTCCGAGGCGATGCGGTAATCGCACGCCAGCGCGAGATTGCAGCCGGCGCCGGCGGCGACGCCGTTCACCGAGGCGATCACCGGCTTCGTCATCAACGCGATCTGCGTCACGATGTCGCGGCCGGCGTCGAGCAGCTTGCGGAACGACACGACGTCGTTCGTCTCCTGCAGCTTCGCCATGTACTCCACGTCGCCGCCCGCGCAGAACGCGCGTCCCGCACCGGTGAGCACCACCACGCGCACACTCTCGTCGCGCTCGCACGAGCGCAACGCGTCGAGCAGCTCTTCGCGCATCGTGCCGGTGAACGCGTTCAGTTTGTCGGGGCGATTGAGGGTGATGGTGGCGACCGCGTTTGCGGCTTGCGTCTCGATGAACATGCGGCGCGCAGTCTAGCGCCTGTTTTTGTCGACGATCGCCACGAGGATGATGATGAACGCCAGAAGGCGCAGCAGGTAGAACGCCGACTGGTCCTCGACCACGGTGCGCGTCAATGCGAGCGCCACACGCTGCACGGCGAGGATCGCGAATGCGGCCGAGAACATCGCGAAGAGGCGGTCACGTGTGGAGACCCAGAACCGAAGAAAGAAGAGGGCGGCCACCGCGTAGCCGGCGAACAGCGCGCCGAAGATGATGTTGATCACCGCGGCGTCTCCCACACCAGCCCATAGATCAGGAGGCTGATGCCGATGACGGCGGGGACGGTGCGCCACATCTCGAGATCGATGTCCGGCAGGATGCGCAGATCGATGATCAGCAGGACGTTGTTCAGCCCCAATCCCGTGAAGCAGAGGCCACTCCAGAAGAGCAGCCGGACGCCGCTGCGCGAATAGCCGCGCAGCAGCAGGAACGCGCAGATGAGGCTCGTCAGCGCGCAGAGGACATAGATCGCGGTGGCCAGCATCGTCGTTCGTCTCTCCCTACTTTTTCAGCTTGAAGGCATCCGCGAAGCTGCGCAGCGGATCCGGCGTCGAGCCGCCCCCGACGATCGCAATCAGGTTTTCGCGCCGTTCGGTGTACGCCGTTTCGAGCTCGGCCATGACCCCTTCGGGGATGCCGGCCGCGTAACGATATCGCGGCAGACCCGAACTTCCATCGAACAGGACGACCCCGTTCGATGCCAGCAGAAAGAGACGCATCGCGGTCGATTCCGGCGGTGTGGCAAGGTTCCCCGCCACCTCGGGGGCCGTCCAGGCGCGGGCCGGGTCGCGACGCAACAGCAGAACGATCTCGATCTGTTCGAGCGACGGAAGCCGGTCGCGGATGAACTGCGTCAACTGGTCGGAGAGTGGAACAGGCAAGTCGGATCAGCTCCATGCAATTCGTTGACCGGCGGGCGCGCCTCCGCAATTCGGCCGTGCGCGTCCGCGTTTTCGGGCGCATGGCACAGACGCAAACGACCCTCGGCGATGTGCTCGCCAGACGCACCGCCGAAGGGGAGCTTTACGAAAAACTGGAAAAGAACGCGGTGCGCTGCTTCTCGTGCGGCCACCGCTGCAAGATCCTCAGCGGCCTCAAAGGCATCTGCAAAGTCCGCTACAACGAAGATGGCGTGCTCAAGGTCCCGCGCGGCTATGTCGCAGCGGTGCAGGTGGATCCGATCGAGAAAAAACCGTTCTTTCACGCGTATCCCGGCGCGCTCGCGCTCTCGTTCGGCATGCTCGGCTGCGACTATCACTGCGGCTACTGCCAGAACTGGGTCACCTCGCAGGCGCTGCGCGATCCGATGGCCATCGCGCCGCCGATGGACGTCGAGCCGGCGGAACTGGTGAAGCTCGCGAAAAAGCATGGGGCGAAAGTCATCACCTCGACCTACAACGAGCCGCTCATCACGAGCGAATGGGCGGTCGAGATCTTCAAGGAAGCGAAGAAGGAAGGGCTGATCTGTTCGTATGTCTCGAACGGCAACGGCACGCCCGAAGTGCTCGACTACATCACGCCGTATCTCACGATGTACAAGGTCGATCTGAAAGGGTTTCACGACCGCCATTACCGCGACCTGGGCGGCGTGCTGCAGCCGGTGCTCGATACGATCAAAGGACTCAAGCAGCGCGGCATCTGGGTGGAGATCGTCACGCTGGTGGTGCCGGGCTTCAATGACTCCGATGAAGAGCTGACCGGAATCGCCGAGTTCCTCGCGAGCGTCGATCGCGACATCCCGTGGCACATCACCGCGTATCACGAGGATTACAAGATGACCAATCCGGCCACGAGCGCGTCGCACCTGCTGCGCGCGTACGAGATCGGCAAGCGCGCCGGATTGCGCTACATCTACCCGGGCAACATCCCGGGCGCATTCGGCGACAAGGAAGGAACGCATTGCCCGTCGTGCGACAAGCTCGTCATCGGCCGCAAAGGATTTCGCGTGACCTCGTACGACCTCGTCGACGGCAACTGCCCGCAATGTGCGACCGCAATCCCGGGCGTGTGGGATGGGGAAGCGGCGGTGGGGAGGAGTGGGGTTCCGCGGCCGGTTTGGCTGTCTTGACCGTCACGCGTGTGCGTGCCGAAATTGAAAATTGAGAATTGAAAATTGAAAAATCGGCCAAAGCCGGGCGTGTGTCGTGCGCCGTTCCGATTTTTCAATTTTCAATTTTCAATTTTCAATTCGGCCGGCGCAGCCGGCCGCCAACCACTGGCGCGTCGCATGCTACTCTTCGCCGCCGTCGCATGCCGTTCATCGAAATTCTGCGGACCACTGAGCTCCCGCGGGGGCGCGCGAAAGCGTGCACCGTTGCGGACCGGACCATCGCCGTCTATCACACCGAAGCCGGCTTCTTCGCCACGGATAACGTTTGTCCTCATCGCGGCGGCCCGCTCGCGGAAGGCGATCTGATCGGCAACGAGATCAATTGCCCCTGGCACCTGTGGGGCTTCGACATCCGCACCGGCGAGTGCGCCGGAAACCCATCCATCAAAGTGACGGCGCACGAAGTGCGCGTCGAAGGTGAACGCGTCATGGTGAACCTGTCGTGAATCCGAAGCCGCTCCGTCACGTCGATCTCTATGGCAGCGCCGGCCGTCTCGAGGCGCTGTACCGCGAGCTGCAGGATCCGGCCGGCATCGCGGTGGTCTGCCATCCGCTCACCACCGGCGGCGGCACGCTGCACAACAAGGTCGTGTTCCGCGCCGCGCGCGGACTCGAGAACGCCAACATCGCAACGCTTCGCTTCAACTTCCGCGGCGCCGGCGCGAGCGGCGGCCAGTTCGAAGGTGGGGAAGGGGAGCAAAAGGACGTCGCCGCGGCCATCGAATGGGTCAAGCGAAAGCATCCCGGCAAGAAGCTGTTCGTCGGCGGATTCTCGTTCGGCTCGTGGGTCTCGACGCGCGTCGCATGCGAGCTTCCCGAAATTGACGCGCTCTTCCTCATCGGCACGCCCGTCAACAAGTACGACTTTGCGTATCTGCGCCACTGCGAGAAGCCGATGCTGCTCATCCACGGCACCGAAGACGAGCATGGCGACGTCACGAAAGTCGAGAAGCTCGGGCAGCAGGTGCGCAACGCGGAGACCGTGATCATCACCGGCGCCGACCACTTTTTCACCAAGCAGCTGGACGGGGTTGAAGAGACGATTCGCTCCTGGGCCGAAGAGATTCTGCAGGCGTAACGTTGACTTCTATGCTGTTACGCCATACATTTCATGGTGGCTGACAGGTGCCCCGGTGTCTCCTCCTTGCGTGACCCCCTCCTTGTTGGCGCTTCCTCAACGCCGGGGCACCGCGGCCACATTCCACCCGAGAGCGTCCCGCAGGAACCGTAATCCGAGAGTCGTCCGGGTGCCGTGCCACGTGAAGAGGTGGCCGGGAAACGGGCCGATCATGCGTGTGCCGGCGATCTCCGCGGCGTCTTCATCGGTGAAGAGGTACGGTTCATCGGGAAGGAAAATCACGTCGGGCCGGAGGGCGAGCACGTCATCCAGTTCGCGTTGCGGATAGCGCATTTCAGCGCGCAGGACGTTCCGGCCGCCGGCGGCTTCGACGAGATGCGAGACGTAGGTGTCGCCGCCGCACCACATCCACGGTTTTTTCCAGATCGGGCAGGCGAAGGTGAACGCACGGCGCGGCATCGACGCCGCTTCTTCGCGGAGTTCTGACGCGAGCTCGAGTGCGCGCGGCACGCGATCGTGAATCGCGCCGAGCTGCTCGATGAGGCTGGCGACGTCGGCGACGCTCTTCGGCTCGCTCACGAACACCGGGGCGAACGTTTCGATGGCCTCGCCGTGACGGCGCAGGTTTTCTTCGAGATTCATGTGCACGAGGTCGGGCGCGAGCGCGCGGATTTCATCGACGCGCGGGTTCTTCGTGCCGCCGAGGCGCGGCAGCGACAGGGCGGGAGGGAAGATGCAAAAGTCGGTGATGCCGACGACCGCATCTCCGCATCCGAGGTCGAAGAGCGTCTCGGTGACGGACGGGACGAGCGACACGACACGGCGCGGTGCGGCCGCAACGACCAGCTCGCGTCCCCGCACATCTTTCATTGCTGCGAGAAGGTGGTGACGTGGTGCGTTTCGTTGTTCGTCACGCTGATGAACGACCAGAGGCGCAGCCCTTGGTCGAGCGGTTCGATCTCGACGCGCATCGTGTTGACGCCGGCGAGCGGCGCGAGCGAGGCGGGATCGAGCTCGAGATACGCGGGATGGACGGGCAGCTGCGCGGGCGTCGCGGTGGCAGCCGACGCGACGCCGAGCGTCCGCACGACCGCGGCTCGCGGCGATGTCTCATCGTTCGCGTACAGCCGGATCGCGACGCGTGCGCCGTCGCGGCCGTCGAAGTCGTAGATGCGCACGTTGTGTCGGTAGTGCGCGGCGACCGGAATCCCGAGGAGGGCGATGGTCGATGAGGTGAACTCGCGCTCACGCACGATCGGCACTTCGCTCCCTGCCGTCGCGGTCTCGCGCGCGAGGTCCCAGACGCGCGAGTTGAGCTGCACGCGTGCTTCATCCGCTTCGTTGACGTAGATGAATTGTCCGCCGCGCAGCGTGCCGAGCTGCGGCTCGATCGCCACGCCGTTGGTCAGAATCGTCGTGTCGGTTTTCCAGCGCGCGCCGTTTGCGCCGGGTACTTCGGCAGGCATGAGCGGGACGAGAATGCGCCGCCATGTGATGCCTGCGACCGGCGGAGTGCCTGCGGTGATCGCGGCGCTGCTCGCATCGTTCGCGGCGTTCGCGTCGAAGATCTCCTCGGCGCTGACGCGCGCGCTGAAATGGACGGTGCCGTCGTGCTGCGGCGCGGTGGTGGTGACGGTGATCGGCGCGGTGAGTCCGGCGGCGAATTTCGAGCGAAGACAGAGCACGATCCACGGTGAATGCGTCGGATGCTGGCAGTTCCAGCCGGCGCCGCTCGCTTCGATCGGGATGAGCGTTCCGGGCTCGAATGCCATCAGCGCAATCACGTTCTGCGCCTCGGCCGGCCCTTGGTTCGTGACTACGACCGGGATCGAGACCGGCCCTCCGGCCGCGGCGCGATGCGTCTGCTCGCGCGGCGAGATCGAGAGATCGGCCGCTTTTTCCGCCGGCGTCAGTTGCACGGTGAGCTGCTGCCGGTTGTTTTCAGGCGCCGGGTCGGGCGTCGCGGCGCGAACGGTCGCGGGAAGGACGAACGATGCGCCGCGAGCAGGAGCGCGCATCGTGACGACCATGTGCGCTTCCGCCCCCGCGGCGATCGAGCTGCCGCGGCAGACGAACGAGGAGGCCGCGTGCGACGGTTCGCACGGCCAGTTGCTCGTGCCGGCGCCGGTGACGACGAAGATGCCGCTGCCGCTGCCGAGCTCCGCGGTGATGTCGTGTGCCGCGTCAGGACCGAAGTTGCGCCACCGCATCGAGACCGTGAAGCGCTCGCCGGTCTGAAACGTCGTGCGGTCGATCGTGAGCGCGGTGACGCGGAGATCGGCCGTCTGTGCGAACACAGACGGCGCGATCAGAAGCAGGGCAGCGAGCGCCTTCCGCATCAGTGCTGGGAGAACGTGGTGACGTGGTGCGTCTCGTTGTTCGTCACGCTGACGAACGACCAGAGCCGCAGTCCCGCGGTGACCGGTTCGACGTCGACGCGCAACGAGCTGATGCCGGCCAGCGGCGTCAGTTGGCCGAGCTCGACCTGGATGACGCCAGGATGCTGCGGACCGGCAGCCGTGGCGCGCGGCGGCTGCGGCACCTGGAGCGTGCGAATCTCGGAGAAGCGCGGCGTCGTTTCGCCATTCGCGTAAATCCGGATCTGCACCTGTCCGCCGTTCTGCGCGCCGAGATCGTAGACGCGCAGCGTGTGGCGATAGTGCGAGGCGACCGGGATGCCGAGGAGCGAGACGGGCGCGCCGGTGAAATCGTTTTCGCGCACGATCGGAATCTCGCTCCCCGCGGTCTGCGCGGTTCGCGAAGCGTCGTAGACGCGCGCGTTGAGATGGAGCTTCGATTCGTCGGACGGATGAACGTAGAGGAACTCGCCGACGGCGTGGTTCAGGCCGGCGAGCCCCTGACGATAGACGTCGAACGGCCGGCGGAGCGGGAGCGGAATCGACGGTCCGGGGAGAGATCCGTACGGCTCGACGTCGATCGCGGTATCCGACGCGATCAGGGCCGTCACTTCCGTGCGCCACAACGCGTTGTTCGTGCCCGGCAGATCGGGACCGATGACCGGGATGAGGATGCGCGTCCAGGTGGCGGTTGGCGGCGGCGGTGGCGGTGGAACGTCGTCGTTGCCGACGCGCACCGTTGCGGTGGCGATGTCATTCGCGGTGAACGGATCCGAATGCCCTTCGCCACGCACGCGCGCCGTGAGCGTGAAGCTGCCGTTGGCCGGCGGCGCTGTCGTTGTGACGGTGATCGGCGCGCTTTCGTGCGGGTCGAGATCGTTGCGCGTGCAGATCACAGCCTGCGGTCCGTAGGCGA
>DASVUA010000332.1:0-2834 GCA_036387295.1 Thermoanaerobaculia bacterium
CGACGGCCGTCGTTTCGCCTTCGCCTCCGAGCTCAAAGCGCTCATCGACCTCCTGCCCGAGCGCCGCGTGAATGCGCGTCTCGCGCACGAGTTCCTCGCCTGGAACCTCATCGATCACGATCCGGAAGCGACGTTCATCGAAGGCATCAAACGCCTTCCCGCCGCGCACGCGCTGACGTGGAGCGCGCGCGGAGGCGTGCAGATCGCGCGCTACTGGACGCTCGCGATGAGCGACGAGCTCGAGACGCCGGTCCACCGCCGCGCGGCGCTCGAGGAAGAGTTCCGCCAGCGTTTCGGCGACTCGATCTCCATGCATCTCCGCTCCGACGTGCCGGTCGGTACGTGCCTGAGCGGCGGACTCGATTCGTCGTCGATCGTCGGCGTCGTCGCGAAGCAATTGCGGCAGCGCGGCGTCTGGAAAGAAGGGTGGCAGAAGACGTTCAGCGCCTGTTTCGACGTCGCGAGGATCGACGAGCGCCCCTACATCGAGAGCGTCGTCGAGAAGACCGGCTGCGAATCGCATCTCGTCTTCCCCTCCGGCGAACGGATGCTCGAAGATCTCGAGCGGTGGATCTGGCATCAGGAAGAACCGGTTGCGAGCTCCGGCGCGTACTCGCCGTACTGCGTCGCGCGTCTCGCGCGCGACGCGGGTGTGAAGGTCTTGCTCGACGGGCAGGGGGCCGACGAACTGCTGGCCGGCTATCGCAAGTTCATCCTCGTCTACATTCGCCAGCTCGCGAAGGCGCGGCGTTACGGCAAAGCGGCGCGGGAAGCGGCGGCGTTTTTCTCCAGCCCCGAGATTCTCCGCACCAGCCGCCTTGCGGATGGACGGCGTTATGTCTTCGGATCGTCCGGTGTGGTCGACGAGCTCTTCGACGGCTCCGGCAAGCCGGCCCGCCCCGGCGATCTCGGGCTCGGTCAGTCGCTCGCGCGGCGCATGGAGTCGGACCTTTTCCGCTACAGCTTGCCGATCCTGCTGCGCTATGAAGACCGGAACACGATGGCGTTCGGCGTCGAGTCGCGCGTCCCGTTCATCGATCACGTCTTCGTCGAATGGGCGGCCAAGCTGCCTGCCGACATGCGCCTGCGCGGCGGCTGGAGCAAGCGCGTGATGCGCGACGCGCTGCACGATGACCTGCCCGAAAAAGTCCGCCGCCGCAAGAGCAAGCTCGGATTCTCGACACCGGAAAACGAATGGATGGCAGGCCCGCTGAAGGGATGGATTCGCGAGCGTTTGCTGTCGGCCGAGCATCTGTCGGAGGTCGTCGATCCGAAGCGCGTGCGGCAGCTGTACGAGCGATGGAGCAACGGCGACCGCTCCACTTCGCTCGAAAACCTGCTCTTCCGGCTCGCGGTGTACGAGTCGTGGGCGCGCCAGTTCCTCGCGCGCGAGAACGCACCGGCGCTACCGCTGCAACCAGCGGCCGCTGCATCGAGCGCGCGATGACGGTGCAGGTCGTACCGATGCAGCGGGCGCATCTCGCCGCCGCCGCGGAGCTTCAGCTCGAAGCGTTTCGCGGCTACATGAACGCGCGCCTCGGTACGCGGTACGCGCGGGCGATGCTCGACTGGTTCATGAAAGCGGAAGGAACGATCACGCTCGTCGCCCTCGACGATGACGGAAACGTCATCGGCTATGTCGCCGGTGCGCCGGACGGCTACGGTGCCGCGATGAGCCGCGCCATCATGCCGGCCGCGGTGCGCGCGGCGCTGACGCGTCCCGGATTGCTGTTCGACGCGCGCGTGAGGCGGAGAGCCGGCGAGCGGATTCGCTCGATTTTCACGAAGAAATCGCCTGCGGCTCCACACTCCGCGCATCTGCCGCGGCCGGTCATTGCGCTCGTCGCGATCGGCGTCGCAGAGCAGGCGCGCGGACGCGGCGCCGGCGCGCTGCTCCTGCACGAATTCGAAGCGCGCGCGCGTGCGCTCGGTATGCGCTCGATGCGCCTTTCCGTGTACGACCACAATGCCGCCGCGCGGCGCGCGTACGAACATGCGGGATGGATCGCCGGCCCCGGAACGCGCGCGGGCGAGCTGTCCTTCACCCGCCTTCTGACATGAAGTTCATCATCCTCACGCAGTACTACCCGCCCGAGACCGGCGCGCCGCAGAACCGCCTGTCGGATCTGGCGCGGCGCCTCAGTGCCGCCGGACACGAGGTGACGGTGCTGACGGCGAAACCGAACTATCCGCGCGGCGAGATTCACGACGACTATCGCGGCGGGCTCTGGAAAGAGCGCCGCGACGGCAGCGTGCGCGTGATCCACTGCTGGCTCTACCCGTCGCGCAGCAAGCGCGTCGTGCTGCGCTTGCTGAATTACGTTTCGTTCGTCGCTTCGTCGGCGGTGATCGGGGCGTTGAAACTCCGTCGCGCCGATTTTCTGCTGGTCGAATCGCCGCCGTTGTTTCTCGGATGGACTGCGTGGTTTCTCTCGCGGCTGAAGCGCGCCGCAATGATCTTCAACGTTTCCGATCTCTATCCCGAGACGGCCGTTTCCCTCGGATACCTGCGTCCGGGGCGCGCGCTCGAGGCGCTGTTCGCGCTCGAAGCGTGGTGCTACAAACGCAGCATGCTCGTGACCGGGCAGACCGAGGGAATCGTGGAGGACATCCGCCGCCGCTTCCCGCGGAAAGAAGTTCACTTGTTGACCAACGGCGTCGACGTCTCCGACTTCAGCTTCACCGCCGCGCCGCACGGCGGCCCCTTCACGGTCGGATACGCCGGCATCCTCGGCCACGCGCAGGCGCTGCCGTCCGCGCTGGAAGCGGCGCGTCTGCTGAAGCAGCGCGGCGTCCCGGTGCGATTCGCGTTTTATGGCGACGGGCCGCTGCGG
>DASVUA010000333.1:0-1667 GCA_036387295.1 Thermoanaerobaculia bacterium
TGCCGCATCTGCCCGGAGTCGTCACGGGCGAAGACGTCGATTCGGTTGGGACCCCACGAGACCGCGGCCGGGTCGGACGTGAGCCGTCCGCCGCGGGAGTCCCAGCCGCTCCAACGGCCGTCGAGCCATGTGTTCTGCCAGAGCTCTCCTTCGGTGCCGCGCGCAAAGAGATCGATGCGGTTCTCGCCCCACGAAGCGGCGTCGGGAGTCGAGCCGGCGGGAAACTCGCCGCCGAGCGAGACCCACTCGCTCCAGCTCGAGCCGTCCCACGTTTTGTGCAGCATGGTGAGCTGCGGGCCGACGGCGAACACGTCGATACGGTTCTGCGCACGGGAGATGGCCGTCGGTCCGCCGCTCAACGAGCCGCCGAGGTTGTACCAGCCGGACCACTGCTCGCCGATGCGCGCGATGTGCATGAGCGCATTGCCCGCTCCACGCGCGAATACGTCCACGCGATCGCGCGCCCAGGAACAGGCGTCCGGGCCGGAGGTGAGATCGCCGCCGACCGGAGTCCAGGTCGTCCCCTCGTGCATCCAGAGCTTGTTGTCGCTCCCTTTCACGAACGCCAGCTGGCCGTAACCGTGAAAAGCGGCTCCGGCGATCAGAATGAGTCCGGCGAGAAGGCGCAGCACGCCTGACGTGCGGCTCTCCGCATGTGTCTCGACATCTCCGGGTATCCATCGCTGCAATCGTTTCATCGTCTTCGCTCCTCGTTCTCGTCACGCGGCGCCTCGGCGCCGCGTTGTGGGTTGCCTGTGGATGGGGCCGTGCGGCCGGCCTGCAGCGACACGGCGCAGACGAGCAGTTGCCCGTTCGGCGCGTCTCTGGAGTGCAGCCCGCCGCATTCGACGAGCCGGTAGATCTCGCGGGCGCTCGTCCCGGTGAGGCGCGCGGCGGCGAGGGGAGTGAGCATCACGCGGTCGACCGAGCAGGCGGGACAGAAGCCCACTTCCGCGCCCCCCGCCGAGCCGGAGACGGCAATGACCGTCTCGGTCTCGACTGTGACTTCCGTCCATGTTTTCTTCAGTCGCATCGGATGCGACCGAGGATGGAATCGAGCGGCGCAGGAGTCCTCAAGAACGGCATCAATTCCGTCTCAAGAAACTCTCAAGACGGCAAAAATCGCCCGCTTTCCCTCTAAAATGACCGCACCGCCTCCGGATCCTTTCAGCTCGCGCCGCGTTCGGCGAGGCGGTTCATCTTTGTTCTCCTACCGCTCATGACCAGCCAGCCGATGCCGTTTGCCGCGTACGAGTTCGGGCCCTTCCGACTCGATGCGTCCGAACGGCGGCTGTTGCGCGACGGCACGCCGGTGCCGCTCGCGCCGAAAGTCATCGACACGCTGCTCGTGCTGCTCGAGCGGCGCGGCAGCGTCGTGACGAAGGAAGAGCTGATCGCGCGCCTCTGGCCCGATACGTTCGTGCAGGAGTCGAATCTCACGCAGCACATCTTCATGCTGCGGCGCGCGCTCGATCAGGGAGGCGAGCCGTACATCGAGACGGTGCCGCGCCGCGGCTACCGCTTCGCGCGCGAGGTGCGGCCGATCCTCGACGATGCCCCGGAAGAGCTGCTCGTGTCGAACCGGACGAAGATCCGCGTGATCACGGAGGAAACCGAGATCATCGCCGACCGCGCTTTGCCGCGGCCCTCGCCGCGGAGCTGGCAAC
>DASVUA010000334.1:0-2113 GCA_036387295.1 Thermoanaerobaculia bacterium
CCACATCTTCGAGAATTGCCGATTACACCGGCCTTACTTCTACCTGGTTGTCGTAGAAGGTGGCGCCGCCGCCGATGTCGGTTACGGCTTGGGAGGTGGTGTGGTTGGCGTTGGTTTGGTCGCTGGTGAGTTTGGGCCACCACACCGAGGGGGCGGAGACGACGCCGGGGCGGACGCGGTCGGTGACGACGGCTTCGGCGGTGAAGGTGCCGCGGTCGTTGAAGATCGACACCTGTGCTCCGGGCACGATCCCGCGCGTCGCCGCATCGTCGGCGTGAATCTCGAGCGTCGGTTTGCCGGCCGCGCGTCGGAGTGAAGCGACGTTCACGAAACTCGAGTTCAGGAACTCGTGGGCCGGAGGCGAGATCAACGCGAGTGGATAACGCCGCACGAGCTCGGGATCGCGTTCTTCGGATTCGTACGGCGGCACGTATTCAGGCAGGCGATCGAGCCCTTTTTCCGCGGCGCGCGCGGAATCGATCTCGATCTTTCCGCTTGGCGTGATCAGACGATTGCCTTGCGCGAACGGACGATGCGGCGTGGCGATGTTGAGGCGGATCGAGCCTTTCTCGCGCAACTCTTCGAGCGTGAACGGCATCGCGCGCAGCGTGTGGCGCATCATCTCTTCGTCGCTCTCGCGCAGCTCGGGAAAATCGAGCTTCATCTT
Source organism: Thermoanaerobaculia bacterium (assembly GCA_036387295.1). Lineage (GTDB taxonomy): Bacteria > Acidobacteriota > Thermoanaerobaculia > Gp7-AA8 > Gp7-AA8 > QHVT01. The sequence goes on from DASVUA010000334.1 coordinate 668, forward strand.
CGCGGCGAGGCGGCGGAAGATCTCGGAGTTCGGCAGCGACTCGCCGAGCGGCTCGATCGACTTCGCGTTGTACATCACGAACGTGTGGCCGTACGCCTTGTGCAGATCCTCGTGCTCGAGCTGCGTCGTCGCCGGAAGCAGCACATCGGCAAAGTCGGCGGTGTCGGTTTGAAAATGCTCGAGCACCACCGTGAAGAGATCGTCGCGCCTCAAGCCGGCGGTCACGTTCTCGCGATCTGGCGCTACCGCGGCGGGGTTGGAGTTGTAGACGACGATCGCCTTCACCGGCGGATCGTCAATCTCCGTCAGCGCCTCGCCGAGGCGCGACATGTTGATCGTGCGGGTCCCGGCGGGACTGAGATCGAGCCGCGCGAGCGAGGCCGTGTCGAGCCCGGCAAACGTGCCTGACGTCGAGAGCATCGCCCCGCCGCCGGCATCGTTCCACGCGCCGGTGACGGCGGGGAGAAGCGAGATCGCGCGTACGGCGGACCCGCCGCCGGCGTGTCGCTGCAGGCCGTAGTTGAGGCGAATGAACGTCGGGCGCGTCGTGCCGTAACGCGTGGCCAGGCTTTCGATCGTCTCGACCGGAATGCGGCAGATCCGAGCGACACGCTCCGGCGCGTACTCATTGAGCACACGCTCGCGCAGCTCCGGCCAGCCGAGCGTCATCTCTTCCAGATACGCACGATTCTCCAGACCATCGCGGAAGAGCACGTGCATCATCGACAACGCCAGCGCCGCGTCGGTGCCGGGGCGGATCGCGATGTGCTCGTCGCACGCGACGGCCGTTCGCGTGCGCAGCGGATCGATGCAGATCGTTTTCGCGCCGTTCGCTTTCGCCTTGCGGACGAACGGCCAGAGGTGCGGGTTCGAAGTGAGCGTGTTCGTGCCCCAGAGCACGATCAGTTTCGCGTGGACGATGTCTTCCGGATCGGGAGCCATGCGCGTCCCGTACGTGACGTTCAGCGCCTCCGCGCCCGCGCTCGCGCAGATTGTGCGCTCGAGCAGCGACGCACCGATGCGATGGAAAAAGCGGCGGTCCATCGATTCGCCGTGAATCAGCCCCATCGTGCCGGCGTACGAGTAGGGGAGAATCGCCTGCGGTCCGTCCGTATCGATCACGCCCTGCAAGCGCGATGCGATCAGCTCCAGCGCCTCGTCCCACGTCGCGCGCCGGAACTTTCCTTCGCCTTTTGCGCCGACGCGGATCTGCGGGTACAGCAGCCGCCCTTCGTGATACGTCCGCTCCAGGTACTTTGAGACTTTGGTGCAGAGAAATCCCTGCGTGACCGGATGCGCCGGATCGCCCGCAATGCGCGTCGCACGGCCGTTCTCGACCGTGACGAGCATGGAACAGGTGTCAGGACAATCGTGCGGACAGACGGCTTTGATGAGCATCGCGAGGATTGTAATGGGGACGCGGTGGGGGGCCTCCGGCGGCCGAGG
>DASVUA010000335.1:0-7660 GCA_036387295.1 Thermoanaerobaculia bacterium
GTTGTTGCCCGTGCCGACCCACATCGGCGCGAGGTCTTCCTCGGTGATGTCGGGGATGCGGATGATGTGCGGCGTCATCGTCAGCACGAGATCGGTGCGCGTTTCGTCGTTGCGCTCGTTCGTGAAGAGGCGGCCGATGAACGGCAGGTCGCCGAGGAACGGCGTCTTGGTCGCCGAGGTGCCTTTGCTCGTCTGAATGAGGCCGGCGAGGAAGTTCGTCTCACCGTCTTTGAGGCGGATGGTCGACTCGATCGTGCGCGTCGTGAACGTCGGCTGCGACTGTCCGGCGAACTGCACGTCGGTGCCGCGGTTCGACACTTCGACCGTCAGCTTCAGCGTGACCTCGCGGTTGTGATGCACGCGCGGCTCGATCGCGACTTTGATTCCGATGTCGCGGTAGTTGTACGTCGTCTGCCCCACGCCGAACTGCTGGCCGGGATTCGTGGTCGTCGTGACCGCGCCGCCGGTGTAGCCGAGCGTCGTCACCGGCACCGGGATCTGCTGACCGATGTGCAGCGTCGCTTTTTCACCTTCGGAGATGCGCAGTTCCGGATTCGCGAGCTGCTCGGTGCTGCCGTACGTCTTCAGCATCGAGTAGGTCGCGGTCGGAATCGCAAAGTTCACATTGCCGCGCAGGTCGTTGAAGCTGCCGACGACTTTCGCGATGTCTTCGAGCGTGCCGCCGGTGAACGGCTTGCCGTCGACTGTCGGGGTCGCGTTCGCGGTGGAGACGAGACCTTCCTTGCCGGTGAATCCGGAGATCGCGAGACCGAGCTCGCGAAGACGATTGAGATCGAGCTCGACGAGCTCCACCTGCACCACGACTTCGGCGCGCGCCTTGTCGTTGGCCTGGATGATTTTTTCGGCGATGCGCACTTTGTCCGCGGTGTCGCGGATGGTGATCGCGTTGAGCGCCTTCAGCGGGAAGACGTTGCGTGCTTCGATCATCGTGCGGACGACGTTCGTCACCTGTTCGGCGTCGCCGTTCGAGAGATAGAACGTGCGGATCACGAGATCTTCGTAATCGCGGCGGGCCTGCGGGTTGTCGGGGACGACGATGATCGTCTTCTCATCGAGAACTTTGTAGAAGTGATTGCCGGCCTGCATGACGCGCTCGAGGGCGGCCTGCGCGGTGACGTCGCGAAGCTCGATGGTGATGCGGTCGTCTTTCACGGCCTGATCGAACAGAACGTTGATGCCGAACGCATTGCCGAGGGCGCGGTAGATGTCTTTGACCGGCGTGTCGCGGGAGAAGGTGAGCGAGATCGGATCGTCCGAGGCGGGATTGAGCTGCGGCGGCTGCGCTTTCGTGACGTTCGACTGCGCGCGCTTCTTCACGTCGTCGAGCGTGAGCTGCTCGGACACCGCGCGATTGATCGCATTGATCAGATCGACCGTCTTCGCCAGTTCCACGGCCGCGAACTGGTTGGTCGGGTCGAGCCTGGCGGTGAGCTGCAGCTCGGCCACGGCGAGCTGCGCGAGGCGAAGCTGGTCGGGACCTTTCGCCTCGAGCGCCGCGGCGCGCAGCGTCTTCCCTTTTTCGAAGTGGCCGCGCGACGCTTCGCGGCGCGACCGTTCGAGCGAGATGCGGTACTGGCTGTTGTCGGGGTCGATTTCCAGCGCTTTTTCGTATTCGACGACCGCGACATCCCAGTTCTTCGACTGTTCGGCCGTCTTGGCTTTCTGATAGGCGTTGTGACCCGCGCACGATGCGAACATCGTGAGGATCAGCAGTGCCGCGGCTGCTACTTTGAGTCGATTCATGTCTTTGTCCTGAGTTGCGGAAATCCTGACGTTGTGACGTTTGTACGGCGGAAACGTCACTGGCTGCCGAGCGGAATGCGCTGCGTGACGTCGGCGGGAAATCCAACGAATCCGATCTCCGCCGATTCGATTCCAATGCGGCGCAGAATGAACTTCCCTTCGATCACGTCACCGGCGCGCGCATTCACGATCTCACCTTCGCGCGTGAAGGTTGCGATCGGGCTTTGCGGGCGGCCGAACGTGCCGATGAATTTGTACGTGAACGGCGGCGGTACCGGCTTCGGAGGCGGAGGCGGCGGAGGCGCGATTTCAGGCGTCGTTTCGCACGCCGCTCCGATTCCGTCGCGATCGACGTCGAGCTGGTCGGGGTTTGCGGCCGCCGGACAGTTGTCGCGAAAATCGGGAATGCCGTCCTTGTCCTTGTCCGGCGGCGGAGGCGGTGGTTCGGGCGGTGCCGGCGGGGGAGGTGGTGGCGGCTCTTTGTACGCGAACAGATTGCGGTTGCTGCTGTAGCTGCCGGTTTCGGCTTCGAGCAGATCGAGACGCACCGGCTCCACTCCAGGCGCGAGCTGCTCCGGTGACGCGCCGCGCGGCGCGCGTGTCCGCGACGTTTTCGTGCGCGTCGTCTTGACCGGCTGCACCGCCGGTTTTGCGAGCTCGATCGACGAATCGTCAGCGGCGAACGTGTAGATCGCAAAGACGGCGATCAGGATCACGGCCACGGCCGTCCACGGTTTCCAGTTCATCCAGTTCATTACAGCCGGCTCGTAGCGACCCGCTGCTGCTGGGTATCGCGGAAAAGCGTTTTCAGGTGAAGGTTCAGCGTCAGCATCTGATCCTGTGCGGTCGTGAGGCTGATGCGGTCGATGATGACGAACTGCCGCGAGAGCTCGAGCAGGTTGATGAGCCGGCGGATCTGTTGATACGAGCCGGCGACGGTGAACGACATGCCGACTTCGGTCGCACCGACGCCTTCGGTGCGGCGGCCGGAGCTTCCGCGCGTTTCTGCTTCCGCGCGCTCGAACGAGTAGGCCTGAGGATTGAGGCTGCTCGCGATCGCGAGCTGTTTGACTTCGCCGACGACGGCCGTGAAGCGCTTGGTCTGCGTCGACCAGTGCTGATCGAAGACTTCGGCGATGTCGCTTTCGACTTTGCGGTAGCCGGCGATCTGCCGCTCGGTCGTGAGCCGTGCGGCACGCGCCTGCATGAGGCTAGTCTCCGCCGCTTCGAGACGGGCGTCGAGATCGTCGAGTCGGCTCTGGTAGCGGACGCGATACGTGAAGAAGAACATCGTGTTCGCGGCCAGCAGCACGCCGAGGATGATGAGCAGGATTCGCTTCTCACGCCAGATCATTGCGTCACCTCGGCGCCCGTGAGCGCGCCGCTGTCCGGCAGGTAGTCCGCCGCGAGCGTGAAGTGATACTGCCCTTCCGGCGTGGCTGACTCGGTGCTCGGGAAGGCGTTCTGGAAGTGCGGGTCGGCATTCATCCGGTTGAGCGTCGTGATCATTCCCTCGGCGCTCTTCGATTCGAAGTTCAGCGCCAGCTCGATCGCCCCTTCATCGGAAAAACTCGGGGTGACGGACATCAGGCGGACGTCGTCCGCGAGAATCGTCTCGAGCTGGTCGAGCAGCGCGCTCCAGGAGAATGCACGCTCGGAGAGTTTCGCGTTCACGAACTTCGTCTGCGCGTCGAGACGGGCGACGTCGATGCTCTTGAGACGCTCTTCGACCGCGGCCGCGTTCTCGCGCTCGCGCTGCGCTTCCGCTTCCACACTCGCGATCTTTGCGCGCGTGTTGCGCGTCTCGTGAATGTAGCGGTAATACGTCTCGACGTTGTTGAGCATGAGAAACGCGGTGAGGAGCGACATCACCACGACCACGGCGTACACCGGGCGATAGTCCCGGTAAGGACGCGCTGCAAGATTCAGATGGATCGGCTTCACCCGGTGAATACTCCTGAACAGGCCGTGAGCTCCGCGTCGAGCCCGTACGTCTCGCTCGGCGCGTCTTCGATGAAGTCGCGGAGCGCTACGGTGCGTACCTGCGTGTTGAATTCCGACGCGAGCGTTTCATGCACGGCGGGGCCGCCTCTGCCGGCGACGTAGCACTGCGCGAACGACTCCATCGAAAGCGAGTCGCGGAGATAGTTCGCCGAGAGCCGGATCTCCTGCTCGACCGTCCGTGCGCTGCTCAGATTGCGCGAACGGATGAAGAGCGGTTGCCCTCCGCGAAACACGGCGGTGGTGAAATCGGTGTCGCGCACGTAGAGGAACAGACGGTCGCCTGTCGGATCGGTCTCGCGCACGGTGATGGCGTTCCAGATGTTGAGCCCGAGCGGCTCGATCATGACGACGTCGATGCCGGCCGCGCCGAGCACCCGCTCGAGCGCCGCGAGCGTCGCTTCCATTGCGCTGAGCACGAGCACTTTCGCACCGTTCCCGCTGCGCGAGAGCACCGTGTACGCAACGCGAAGCTCCTCGGGTGCAATGGGGAGCGTGCGCTTGAGACTCCAGCGGACGACGTCCAGCGCGTCGGCCTCGTTTGCAGGCACCGACGGCAGGTCGACGATGTTGATGCGGAACCAGGAGTCGGGCAGCAGCAGCGAAGCCTTGTCCCAGCGTCCCGTCTCACCGCGCAGCCGGCGCAGCGTCTCGGCGAGAGCCGCTTCGCTGGCGAGCTGCGGCGACACCACGGATGGCGTGAACGTATCCGCCGCGAGACGGTACGCCTTCGTCTGCACCAGCCGCGGGTTCTTTTTCCCGCGGCCGAAACGCGCGTGCACCACCGCGTCGGTGTCGATGACGAGAACGTCAGATGGAAAGGATCTGGCCATGATTACTCGACGAACGTCACCTTGTTGATCTCGCGCAACGTCGTCTGTCCTTCCATCACTTTGTACAGCGCGGACTCGCGAAGGAAGGTCATGCCTTCCTCTTTGGCGGCGCGTTTGATTTCTGCTGCAGGGCGGCGGTCGAGAATCATGCCTCGAATACGGTCCGAGAGATCGAGAAGTTCCGAGATTGCGGCACGGCCGTGAAAGCCGGTGCCGTTGCACTCGATGCAGCCCGCGCCTTCGTAAAACACTTTTCCGCGGTAATCAGCCGGATCGAGTCCGGAGTCGACCAGCGCGCGGTCGGAGTACGTCGTTTCACGCTTGCAGTGATCGCAGATCTTGCGCACGAGGCGCTGCGCGAGCACGCAGTTGAGCGCGGAGACGAAGTTGTACAGATCGACCTTCATGTTCAGAAAGCGGCCGAGAACGTCGACGACGTTGTTCGCGTGAACGGTCGTGAACACGAGATGGCCGGTGAGCGCCGACTGCACGGCGATCTGCGCGGTCTCTTCGTCACGGATCTCACCGACCATGATCTTGTCGGGATCGTGACGCAGCACGGAACGGAGGCCGCGCGCGAACGTGAGGCCTTTCTTTTCGTTGACCGGGATCTGCGTGATGCCGCGAAGCTGATATTCGACGGGGTCTTCGATCGTGATGATCTTGTCTTCCGGCGACTGGATTTCGGAGAGCGCCGCGTAGAGCGTCGTGGTCTTGCCGGAGCCGGTGGGACCGGTGACGAGCACCATGCCGTACGGCTCTTTGATGAACTTGCGGAAGCGCGCGAGCATCGCCTGCTCGAAGCCGAGGATGTCGAGGCGGAGGTTCTTGAACTCCTTCGACATCGATTCTTTGTCGAGAATACGGATGACCGAATCCTCGCCGTGCGCGGTGGGGACGATCGAGACGCGGAAGTCGATCGTCCGTCCGGTGATGCGAAGCTTGAAACGGCCGTCCTGCGGGATGCGCTTTTCGGCGATATCGAGCTCCGACATGATCTTGATACGGGAGATGATCGTGGAGTGATGGCGCTTGTCGATCGGATCGAGCGCTTCGTAAAGCACGCCGTCGATGCGGTACTTCACGACCACTTCGTTGTCGCGCGTTTCGATGTGAATATCGGAGGCGCGGCGCTGAATGGCGTTGAAGACGATCGAGTCGACCAGCTTGATGATCGGTGACGAGTCCTGCGCCGTGATCGAGTCGATGGTCAGCGTCTCTTCGCCGTCCTCGGTCTCGCTGACGAGCTGCATCCGGAAGCCTTCAGTGGCATCGTCGAGCACGCGCTGCGTCGATTCCGAGCGTTGCAGCTTGTCGCGAATCGCGGCGGGCGAGGCGACTTTCACCTTCAGCGGCGCGCCGAGGAGCAGCTCGAGCTCATCGAGCTTCAGCACGTCGGTCGGATCGCCGACCACCACCGCAATGTGGCCATCCTCCCGATGCTCGGGGAGGAACTGGTAGCGGATCATCAGATCGAGCGGGATGTCGCGGAACAGCTGATGATCGCCCTGGAAGTGATCCAGGTCGACGAACGGAAAGCCATACTGCTCGGCCAGCCGGCGAGCGCGTGTGCTCTCGCCGGACGGGTCTGCATTCTTATAGAGCGTGCGATTCGGATCAGCGACCATTTTTTTGATTGGGCAACGGAAAAACTACTGCCCTGCTCCCACGGTGGAAAGCCGGAACAGCGGCAGATAGAAGGCGTAAAGGAGAACGGCGATGACGCCGCCCATGACCACGAGAATCACGGGCTCGATTGCCGTTACCAGGCGAGTGAGTCTGGCTTCGATTTCTTCGTCGTAGAACTCGCTCACGTTGGTGAGCATTTCCGTGAGGGCGCCGGTCGATTCGCCGACCTTGATCATCTCGATCGCAAGGTCGCTGATGACGCCGGTACCGTCCAGCGAGCGCCACAGCGGCTCGCCTTCACGCACGTTCTGCACGATTCCGGCGATCTTCGTCGCCACGAGCTGGTTGGTCACCGATTGCGAAGCGATCTCGATCGACGGAACCATCGGCGTGCCGCCGGCGAGCAGGGTGCCGAGCGACTGCGTGAACTGCATGATCGCGAAGCGGTGCAGAACGCCGCCCACCAGCGGGATGCGCAGCTTGATCCGGTCCCACACCAGCCGGCCGGTCGTGTTGGCCCACCGCCGCGCGAGGAAGGTCGCCACCGCCGCTCCTCCCAGCACGAGCACCACGTTGTTCCGCAGCGTCGTGGCGACGTTGATCATGAGCGTCGTGAACCACGGCAGCTCCGCACCGAAGCCGGTGAAGAACTCGGCGAACTTCGGAATGACGTACGTGAGCATGATGAAGATCATCGTGCCCGACAGCAGCATGAGGATGAGGGGATAGATGAGCGCGCCGACGACCCGCTTCCGCAGCGCGACGATCATCTTCTGATAGCGCAGAAAACGCTTGAGCACCCCTTCGAGGTCGCCCGAGCGCTCGCCGGCGCGAATCGAGGTGGAGTAGATCGCGGGAAACATGTCGCCGTACGAGGCGAACGCATCGGAGAGCGCGATGCCCGACATGATCTTTTCGCGGATCTCGCCCAGCACCTCGCGGAATCGGAGGTTCTTCTGCCGCTCGAGCATGATGTCGAACGACTGCACGATCGGGAGACCGGCGCGGACGAGGGCGAGCAATTCCTGGTTGAACAGAAGGAAGCGCTCGGTCGAAATGACTTTGCTGCCGCGCGGCAGAAAGTCGCGAAACGACACGGTGCCGCGCTTCGCTTCGAACACATGCAGCCCCTGCCGCTGCAGCTCTTCGCGGGCCGCCCGCATCGATACGGCGCGGACCTGCCGTTCGACGACATCTCCTTCGGGTGTTCCGACTCTGAGGATGAATTCAGGCATCTAAGGCTTTCCTTCGCCACGACTTGGACGCCGGCTTGACCAAAACGTTACACGTCGGGGCCCGACCGATAACGGAGGGGGAGCAAAGCGGATTCCGAACGTGCAGCGAGGCCGCATTCCCACCGGAGGCGCATGTTCTGGCGAGCGAAATGTAACGTTTAGTGCACTATCGCCGCGCTGAGAAGGTGGAGCGGCGGG
>DASVUA010000336.1:0-7034 GCA_036387295.1 Thermoanaerobaculia bacterium
GGGTTCTCGTTGCCCGCCGGCGGGCTAAGAGCCCGCCGCTCCACAGGAACCGGACGCGATCACGGCAGTAGCGCGCGTTTCATCCTCAATGCTCGATCCCGTCCTTCACACGCGGTAGAGCGCGGCGCCCCAGTGCAGGCCGGAGCCGAGGGCGGTGAAGCAGATCAGCATGCCGGGTTGAATGCGGCGGTCCTGGATGCATTCGTGGAAGAGGATCGGCAAGGTGCCGGCCGTCGTGTTGCCGTAGCGCTCGATGTTGTGCGGCACTTTTTCCGGCGGCAGGTCGAGCTGTTTCGCCACGGCTTCGATGATGCGGAGATTGGCCTGATGCACCAGCAGCAGATCGAGCTGCGACGGCTCGACGCCGGCGGATGCGCAGACTTCGCGCACCGCGTCCGGCATCTTCGAAACCGCTTCTTTGAAGACGGCACGTCCTTCCATGACCGGGATGTACTCGCTGTTCGCGACCTGGTCCTGCGTCACGTACGGCCGACGACGGAACCCGATGCCGGGGACGAAGAGCGCTTCGATGTTCGAGCCGTTCGTGAAGAGCTTCGATGCGAGGAGACCGCGTCCGTCGCCATTTTCGCTCGCCTCGACGATCACCGCTCCCGCACCATCGCCGAACAGCACGGTCCGATCGCGGCTTTTCGTGTTCTCCGCATACTCCTCGGCCGTCGTTTCGCGGTCGGAGCGGCCGAGAAGCGCGTCCCAGTTGTTGTGCCACGGCATGAAGGGTGTGTGCACGTCCGAACCGATGAGCAGGATGCGTTTGTACTTGCCGCTGCGGACGAGCGAATCGGCGAGGTCGAGCCCGTAGAGAAAGCCGGAGCACTGCTGCCGGATGTCGAAGGTGGGGACGGTTTCGGCAAAGCCCATCTTCGCCTGCACGACCGGACCGTTGCCGGGGAAGAAGTGGTCGGGTGTCATGGTCGCGAAGACGATGGCGTCGATGTCGTCTTTCGTCCGGCCGGCGGCGCGAAGCGCGTCCTCGGCGGCGAGGATGCCGAGGTGCGATGAGCCCTGGCCCGCGTCGACATAACGGCGCTCTTCGACGCCGCTGCGCGTGCGGATCCATTCATCGGACGTCTCCATGATCCGCGCGAGCGCTTCATTCCTGACGACGTTGTTCGCGAGGCCGATGCCGGTGCCGGTGATGATTGAGCGCATTGCGGGTAGCTTATCGTTTGTAGCTGAGTTGTCAGTTGTCGGTTGTCAGTTGTCGGTTGTCTGCGAGTTTCGCTTGGGCGAAACAGCACCGACGACTGACAACCGACAACGATTTACGAATCGTGCGTGGCCGTGAGCGTCAACAGATCGTCCGCGGAGAACTGGTACTTGCGTCCGCAGAACTGACAGACGACCTCGGTGCCGCCTTCCGCGATCATCTCCTGCAATTCGTCCTGGCCGAGGAGCGCGAGCGGGGCGAGGGCGCGATCGCGGGTGCACTGGCAGGAGTAGCTGACGGGGATGCTGTGGCCCGCGTCGACCTGCTTGTACCCGGTCCCCTCCAGCACCGTTGCGACGGCGTCTTCGATCTCCATCGTTTCGAGCAGCTTGCTGAGCGACGGCGCTTCACGCACCCGCTTTTCCATCGCGGCGATCGCTTCTTCGGGCGCTTTCGGGAAGGCCTGAATGATCACGCCCCCGGCGGCGGCGACGCCGTCGCGGCGATTGAGCACGCCGAGGAGCACCGCCGAGGCGATCTGCTCGGAGCGCATCAGGTAGCGGGTGAGATCGGTGGCGATGCCGCTGCCGGCGAGGAGGATCTGCGAGGTGTACGGCTTGCCGGACGGCGGCGTGCCGCGGATGACGGTGAGGCTGCCGTTGCCGATCGCCGCTTCGACGTCGAGGGCCGGGTCGAGCGGAACGGGGTTCGCGACATAGCCGCGCACGCCGCCCGCGACCGTGCCGTCGGCGATGACCGTGCCGAGCGGGCCGTTTCCTTCGAAGCGGAGCGTGACGTATTGCTTGCGAACGTCTTTGTCGAGGATGCGCGCGAGCAGCAGCGCACCGGTCATGGCGCGGCCGAGCGCTTCGGCGGCGACGGGGGCGAGATCGAGGATTTCGCGTGCGGTCTCGACAGCGGTGGTCGTCTTCGCCGCGATGACGCGGAAATGGCCTTCGAGTGCCATTCCCTGGATGATGCGATCGGGACTTTCCATAGGAGAGCTGGAAAACGTCACGGCTCGCGACTTGCTTCCCCTTCGCTCAACCCGGAGGTTCACTCATGAGGATGTTCATTGCATTGATCGCGGCGGTCGCGCTCGCCGCGTGTCAGGTCGACAACAAAGGAAACGTCGAGGCAACGGCCGAGACGCAGACCGCAACGGCTGAAGCTGCGCAGCAGTCGCGCGACATCGCCGCCGATGTGCAACAGGGAGCACAGGACGCGGGCGCCGCGATTCAGCAGGGCGCCGAGCAGGTGCAGCAGTCGGAAGCGGGGCAGCGTGTCGCTGCCGGCGCGCGCGAAGCCGGACGCGGGCTGAAGCAGGGCGCGGGTGAAGCTGCCGAGGCGGCCGGCGACGCGCTCAGCAAAGCCGGACAGGACGCGCAGGACGAATCGAAGAACAACACTGCCCCGCCACCGAAAACGCATACATAATCGCAGGCACACGGCGGACGTGGACTCCGCCGATTTTTCGTCACAAGCAGTTCGTCACAAGCAATAGGAGGTCTTCTGATGGTTTCGTTCGGAAGAACGTCCGTCGCCAGCAAGACCGAGACGCTCAATGTGGGTGATCAGGCCCCCGATTTCGAGCTTCCCGGACACCGCGGCAACGAGACGTTCAAACTCAGTGACCTGCGCGGCAAAAAGAACGCCGTGCTGGTGTTTTATCCCCTCGACTGGACCCCTGTTTGAACCGTGCAAATGCCGTCGTACGAGGCCGAAACGGCCGACTTCGAACGGTATGATGCCCAGGTCGTGGGCATATCGGTTGACTCAGTTCCCTCTCACGTAGCATTCGCGAAATCCATCGGCGGCATCGAGCGGTACCCGCTCCTCGCCGATTTCCATCCCAAAGGCGACGTGTCGAAAAAGTACGGCGTCTGGAAGGAAGACAAAGGCATCTGCGAGCGTGCAGTCGTCATCGTCGACAAGCAGGGCATCGTCCGCTACGTCGACGTGCACGACATTTCCGAAGCACCGGAGAACGCGCAGCTGCTCGACGTGCTCCGCGAGCTCGATTAGCCGCTCGCCGGCCGTCGTACTCGCCAATTCGATTTGAAACGGGCAGGCCGTCCACGGGCCTGCCCTTTGCGAGGTCTCACCCCCATGTTGAACATCGCCCGCAAGTGCGTTCCCTTCACTCCTTTCGATAAAGAGCTGTCCAGCGCGATCGTGACGATCGTCGCGGCGACCGGAGTTTTTCTTCCCGATCAGGAGCCGTTCCCCTCGGAAGATCCAGGCGATACGACCTACCGCGTCATCCCCGGCGACGCCGACACGTCGACCATGCGCATCGTCCACGGCCACTACGATCACGCCGAAGCCGACACCGACCCGAACATCGTCTATCCGCTCGAGACGCTGCGCGAGCTCGCGCGGGAAGGCTTCATCGGCGGCGTCAACGACAAGCACTACAGCTACGGATTCACGACGAAGCTCAAGGAGCTGTACGAAACGACGTTTCCGGAGATCGCCGACAAGGTCGAGCGTTCGAAGACCAAGCTCGTCGTGCTGCTGGCCGGTTGTCCCGAGACGTGCCACCGCTCGATCGCGAACATGGCCCGCGAGATCGAATCGCGCGGCGTTCCGACCATCATCATCAGCGCCTCGCCGGCCGCGACTGAATCGGTCCGCCCGCCGCGCGGCATGACCTGGGATGGTGCGGCGATCGGCAAGATCGTCGGCCGCGCCGGCGACCGCGAGCAGCACAAGCGCGTCGTCCGCGCCGCGCTCGAGATGTTCACGCACGACACCCCTCCGGGCCGCGTCGTGATGAAGAACGTGCGTTGACGCCGCGGAGTCGCGGTGACGGTTTTCAGTTCTCGGTTGTCAGTTGTCCGCTGGTGCTGCGTCGCCGCGCACCAGCACTGAGAACCGTCAACTGACAACCGACAACAACTACATGCTTGCCCACCGTTCGATAGTTTGGTAACTTTCAAACTGTCAAACGATCGCATGCGCTCCCAACACGTCTTCAAGGCCCTCGCCGATCCCACCCGCCGCGACATCCTCCGGATGCTCCGCAACGGTGCACTCACCGCCGGTGAGATCGGCGAGTCGTTTCCGATGACGAAGGGCTCGCTCTCACACCACTTCAACATCCTCAAGGAAGCGGACCTGGTGCGCTCTGAGCGTCGCGGCCAGTTTCTCGTCTACTCGCTCAACACCACCGTGGTCGAGGACGTCATGTCGCTGCTGGCCGACGTCTTCGGCGAGCGGGGGAGGAAAAAGAAATGAAATGGATGCCGGCTTTCATCGTCGTCGCCGCGTTCGCGATCACCGCGCTCGCCTATCCCGCTCTTCCTGAGATCGTCCCGATTCACTGGAACATGGCGGGGGAAGTGGATCGCACCGCGCCGAAGTTTCCGGGCGTGTTCCTGCTGCCGGCGACGCTGCTGCTGGCGGCGATCGCGTTCGAGGCGGTGCCGCGCATTTCGCCGCGCGGCCATGCGCTCGATCCGCAGTCGCGCGGCTTCCGCGCAATCAAGGCCGTTTCGCTCGTTTCGCTCCTCCTGCTGCACGCCGTGGTGCTCGCCGCCACGGCCGGTCTGCCGGTGCGGATCGGCCTGTTCATTCCGCTGGTCGTCGGCGCGATGTTCGTCGTGATCGGCAATTACCTCAGCACCGTGCAGCGAAACTTTTTCGTCGGGATCCGCACGCCGTGGACGCTCGCCAGCGATGAAGTCTGGTTTCGCACGCATCGCCTCGGCGGGCGGATGTTCATGATCGGCGGCGTGGCGCTGATGTTCACCGGCCTCCTCGGCCCCGTCGCGACGATCACGATGCTCGTCGCCATCATCGCCGCCGTGGCCATCGTGCCGGTGGTGTACTCGTACGTCACGTCGCGCCGTTCAGCCTGAATGGATCTGGTGGAGCGGCGCGCTCTCTACGTCGCCTTGCCCTCACGCCTGGAGTAAACCCCACGCCGTTTTCAGTGGAGCGGCGGGCTCTTAGCCCGCCGACGTTGATCAAGCAGCCGGCGGGCTAACTAAGAGCCCGCCGCTCCACTGGAGCGGGAGAGAGAGCGGGATTCGAGCGTTGCAAGCGGCGACTTTGTTCTATTCTCTTCCGCCACTGGAGGCGCACGAAACGAATTGACGACGCACGATCTCGACGAGAACAAACTGCAGCCGGAGTGGACGCAGGAAGACGCCGCATCGCTCTACATGATCGACCGCTGGGGTGCGGGCTATTTTCACGCCGGTCCCGACGGCGAGATGACGGTCACGCCGCTGCAGAACAAAGGCATCGCGGTGCCGATCATCGACGTCGTTCGCGAGGCGCAGCACCAGAAGCTCGCGACCCCGCTGCTGATCCGTTTTCAGGACCTGCTGCGCCACCGCGTCGAGACGCTCAATCGCGCGTTTCAGAAGGCCATCACGGAGCACAGCTACCGCGGCCAGTATCGCGGCGTCTTTCCGATCAAAGTGAACCAGCTCCGCGAAGTGGTCGAGGAGATTCTCGACGCGGGACGGCCGTTCCACCATGGGGTGGAGGTCGGGTCGAAGCCGGAGATGTTCGCCGGCCTCGCCGTGCACAGCGATCCGGAGTCGATCATCATCTGCAACGGCTACAAGGACCGTGCGTACATCCGCACCGCACTGATCGGGCGGAAGCTGGGGAAGAAAGTCATCCTCGTCGCGGAGAAGATCTCGGAAGTCGCGATGATCTGCAAACTCGCGGCGGAGATGGGCGTCGAGCCGTGGATCGGACTGCGCGTGAGGCTGCTTTCGAAAGGCGCCGGCAAATGGGCAACTTCCGGCGGCGAGCATGCGAAGTTCGGCCTCTCCACCGCCGAGATTCTCGAAGCGATCGACATCATGAGCGAGGCGAACATGGCCTCGTCGTTCAAGCTGCTGCACTTTCACATCGGATCGCAGATTCCCGACATCCTCACCATCAAGCGCGCCGTTCGCGAAGCGGCGATGTACTACGCGAAGCTCTACAAGAACGGCCACAAGCTCGAGTACGTCGACGTCGGCGGCGGGCTGGCCATCGACTACGACGGCTCCCGCTCGACGTTCCACTCGTCGATGAACTACTCGGTCGAGGAGTACGCGAGCGACATCGTCTACAACATCCTCGACGTCTGCGACGACGAGAAAGTGCCGCATCCGATCATCGTCTCGGAGTCGGGCCGCGCAACGGTTGCGCATCACTCCGTGCTGGTCGTGCAGGCGTTCGGCGCCATCGAGAAAACTCCGCTCGAGCCGCGCGAGATTCAGGCGCGCGATCACAAGCTCGTCCGTGAGCTGATCGACGTCGACAAGAACCTCTCTCCTGAAACGGTCGGCTCCGCATGGCACGACCTGCAGCAGGTGAAAGAGCAGGTGCAGACGATGTTCGAAGTCGGCCTGCTCGACCTCGACGTCAAAGCGCGCGTCGAATCGCTCTACTGGGAAATCGCCGAGCGCATCCAGACGATGGTGCGCGGCATGGACCAGGAGGAAGTGCCGGAAGACGTCCGCAATCTCAACATCGAGCTCGCCGACCAGCACATCTGCAACTTCTCGGTCTTCCAGTCGCTGCTCGATCACTGGGCGCTGGGGCAGCTCTTTCCGATCGTCCCGATTCACCGTCTCAACGAGCGGCCGCAGCTCGAATCGACCCTGGTCGACATCACCTGCGACTCCGACGGCAAGGTCTCGAAATACATCGACCTCAACGATGTGCGCGAGACGCTGCCGCTGCACGAGATCCGAGCCAGCGAGCCCTACTACCTCGGCATTTTCCTCACCGGCGCCTACCAGGACATCATGGGCGACATTCACAACCTCTTCGGGCGGGTGAACGAGGTGCACGTGTTCCTCGATCCTGATGAAGAGGCCGGTTTCTACATCGAAGAGGAGATTCCGGGTCAGCC
>DASVUA010000337.1:0-1543 GCA_036387295.1 Thermoanaerobaculia bacterium
GGCGCCGGAGAATCGCGCGAAAGGGATGGGTCTCATCGGCGCGGCGTTCGGGCTCGGCTTCATCCTCGGGCCGCCGATGAGCGGCATCCTCGCTGCCGTCGGGACGCGTCACGGGCTGCACGGCAATCTGCTGCCGGGCCTCGTGGCGGCAGGCTTGTCGTTCACTGCATTCCTCGTCGCGCTGAGCGTGCTCGCCGAGTCGAAACCTCCCGGCCTCGTGCCGCGCTCCGGGATTCCGCCGCAGTTCGATCGCCGGATCTGGCGCGAGCTCGCGTCGAATCGCTTGCTCGCTTCATTGATGGCAGGGCTCTTTCTCACGCTGCTGGCCGTGGCGGGGATGGAAGTGAGCGTCACGATTCATGGGCGCGACCGCTTCGGGTTCAAGCAGCTCGACATGGCGTACCTCTTTCTCTTCATGGGCGTGATCGTGGCCGGCATTCAGGGCGGCCTGATCGGCAAGCTGGTCAAGCGCGTCGGCGAGCAGCGCGTGATCATCATCGGCGCCGCGTCGTTCGTCATCGGCTTCACGCTCGTGCCGTCGATCTGGCGCGTTCCGCTGCTCTACTTCGTGGCGTTCTTCATCGCCATCGGACAAGGGCTCTGCTATCCGGCGCTGACATCGCTCGTCTCGAAAGTCGCGCCGGAGAACGAACGGGGGAGTCTTCTCGGCCTCGCCACGTCGGTCGGTTCGCTCGCCCGATTCCTTGGGCCGCTGCTGTCGGGTTTTCTTTACGACGTGGCGCGCGTGGCGGGCTCGTTCTACGGTGGCGCCGTATTGATGATCGGCGCGCTCGTCATCGCGATGCGCATGAACGCGGAACGCGCGACACGAGACGAAGCATGAACGCCGTTCTGCGCGCGAAGGTCATCCTTTAGACTTCGCTTCATGGCAATTCTCAAAGTGTCCCGCCTGGGACATCCCGTCCTCCGCGAAAAGGCTTCCGACGTCGAGATCAAGGACATCAAAGGCGGCAAGTTCAAGTCGCTCATCGACGACATGGTCGAGACGATGCACGCGTACGAAGGCGTCGGCCTGGCCGGACCGCAGGTGCATCTACCGCTGCGCGTCTTCGTGTTCGAAGTGCAGGAGCGCGTGGCCAAGCGGCGCGGCGTCAAGTCGGTGAGCGTCGGCGCGATCTTCAATGCGACCTACGAGGGAATCGGCACCGAGAAGATCACCGATTGGGAAGGCTGCCTCAGCGTCCCCTTCCTCGGCGGCGAGACGCCGCGTTTCAAGCGCATCCGCCTGCGCGGCTTCGATCACGACGGCGATCCGGTCGAGCTCGAAGTGGAAGATTTCACGGCGCGCATTTTTCAACACGAGATCGATCACACCGACGGCCACGTCTACCTCGACCGCATGCCCGACCTCCGCACCCTCGGCTACACGATCGTGCTATGAAACGCCTCCTGCTTTGCCTCGCGGTCGCGCTGCCGCTCTCCGCGGCGACAGTGGACGATCTGAAGTGGATGAGCGGTCATTGGGCCGCAACGATCGACGGCGTGCAGATGGAAGAGATCTGGTCCGCACCGGCGGGCGGGA
>DASVUA010000338.1:0-3683 GCA_036387295.1 Thermoanaerobaculia bacterium
ACACCGGCGCGATACCGTCCGCCGGCGATGAAGTCGAAGAGGTAGCCGCCGGTAAAGTGTGTCGCCGGCTCGACCGCAAGGCCGATCGGCGCGTCGGGGAAGGGGAAGCCGGCGGGGCGGTCGACGTGCTCGGCGCGCACCATGAACGTGTTGCGCGAGCCGCGTAGCGCGAGCTCGATTCCGTAGGCCGTCTCCGCCACGCGCGCCGCTTCGGGCTCGAATTCGCGGCGCGTCCAGAGTGCCGTCACAGCGACGATCGACGCTGCGTACGAAAGCGACGCGCTGGTGACGGTGCGCTGCGCGAGATCTTCACCGAGCTCGCCACGCGATAGCTGCAGCATGGCGTTGTTGCTCATCAGCGTCACGCGCGCCGAATGCGAGTCGATGTCGCCGGTGTCGATTTCGGTGTGATCGCCGGTGGTCTGCGCATCGTGAAAGGCGCTCGCTTCGAGCGCGATCCAGCTCGTCGAGAACCCGGCCGTGACGACGCTGGTAGAGTCGGCATACGTTTCCTGCAGCTCGTACGCAAACGGCGCCTCGGCAAAGTCGACGCCCGACTGCCGCAACTGCGCCGGCGCCGCGCCGAGCGCGGGCTGGCCGACGATCGCGCCGTAAACACTGAGGAGCGTGCCGGCAGTCGGACGAAAGCCGACCTGCACGCCCGCTTCGCCGAAGAGGTCGTGCGCACGCATGCGGTCCGTCGGATCCGCTTCACCCGGCGTGTATTGAAAGAACTGCGGGTAGCCGTTCTCTTCGATCGTGTACGGCTCGAGCGAAACGCGGCCGCGCGCGAGGATGAACGCGCGATCGCCGAGGTTGCGCTGCGCGCCGGCGCCGAACCAGTTCGTCGAGAAAACTTCGTTCTCCTGCTCTTCCGGCCCGGTCTGGCTGACGTACGTGAGGTGCGCGTCGAAGCCGTGGAAGAACGTCCAGCCGCCCGCGGGCGACGTCACCCACAAAGGCGCGCCGGGCGATGCAGTCGTGCCCGACACATTGCGCATCGGGTCGAGTCCTTGCGCAAAAACGGTGGTGGAGAGGAGCAGAGAGAGAGCGAGGGTGATGCGCGTGATCATGCGCGGCGCATTGTGCAACAGATCTGCCGGGCGCGCGGTGATGGGCGTTTGGCGAAGGGCGGGTGTTTGGCGTTAGGCGTTGGGCATTTGGGGTTTTTCGCGGAGGGGTGCGATTTCGGGGCTTTGAATCCCGCCAATGGCTTCCCTCCGGCGAAACACCCCAAACGCCCAGCGCCAAACGCCCTACGCCCAAAACCCAAAGCCCAAAGCCCCAACTACTCTTCCCTTCCCACCGGATACAGCCTCGCGCGCTCGTCGTAATACGGCGTCTTTTCGAAGAGCCACTGCAGGCGTGCGCGGGGATTGCCGCGGAACGCGGCGTCGCTTTCGATCTTCTCGCGGAACTCGGCCGCCAGCTTCGGATCCTCGGCCAGCATGCGCTCGGCCATCGGTTCCATGATGTAGCCCTCGACATACTCGGTCGGCTGCAGAATCGAATGGAAAAAGCCCCACTGGAACAGCGAGTCGGGCGAAGAGGGCTCGAGCAGCAGCACGGCGAGCGTGCCGAGCTCCTGATCGGTCGAGATGCGCAACGTGCCGGCGGGGAAGCGCTCCCGCCGCCGTTCCGGAGTGGCCGGAGCGGTGACGCGCACGTGTCCTTCGAACTGGTTCGTGTCGAACACCGGCGCGCCGAAGCGGTACATCGTCACTTCCACTTCGCGCGGTGCGGTGAGGCGCTCGTACTTGATCTTGTGCAGGTCGAGAACTTCGATGACATCGCGCCACGACGGCGGCACCCAGTACGCGGCGGGGCGGGTGACGCTCGTCGCCACTTCGCTCGCGATGGTGAACGGCGCCTTGCCGGTCACCCGACGGCCGAGCCATTCGGTGCGCACGCCGCCGCTGATCGGGGAGAGGGTCTGGCGCGATTCGACGCCAAGGATCTCGACCGTCGTGCCTTTGTCGCCGACAGGGACGCGCCACGACAACGGAATCGTTTTCGCGCGCGCGTCACGTGCGGTGCGCGTCGCGTTGCGCAATCCCGCGGCATCGCGCGCGACGACGCGCAGCGTCTGCTCCAGAAAAACATACGTCCCGAGCACGCGCTGGTCGTACGGCTTCAATGAATGGTTCTCCACCAGGACCGACGCCATGTGCCGGGCGTCGCCGTACCCGTGCGAGAGGCGCGGATCGGTTTGTCCCGATGCGACGCCGGCGAGGGGATCGTCGGTGAAGATGAGCGGGCCGGGGATGTGTCCCATCGCGCGCAATCCTTCATCGACCGGGCGGCGGTAGGTGTTGTTCAGCCAGTTGGCGAGCGCCGGCGAATGTCCGGCGGGACCGTTCCAGCCGTACGTCACGTCGTACTGATAGTCGGCGCCATCGGTGACGTGCAGGTCGATGTAGAGATCGGGATCGTACGTGTTGATCGCGCCGAGCATCGCGCGCATCTCCGGCGAGTCGGCTTTGATGTAGTCGCGGTTCAGGTTGAGGTTTTGCGCGGTGGTGCGCCAGCCGCCTTCTTCCGGTCCGCGCTGATTGATGCGGGTGAACCGCGAGAAGCGCTCGTGCCCGTCGGTATTGAAGATCGGCACGAAAAGAAAGTTGACGTTGTCGAGCAGCTCGCGCTTCGTGCCGCGGACCGTCATGTCGCGCAGGAGCATGAGCCCCGCATCTTTCCCGTCGATCTCACCTGCGTGAATGCCGCCCTGGGCGAAGACGACCGGCTTGTTCGAGCGCTGCAATGCCTCAGGCGTGAACGCCCTCTCACGCGATGCGATGACCATCCAGATATCCCGCCCCTCGGCGCTCTTGCCGAGGGAAAGCATCTGCAGGTCGCGGGACGCAGCGACGAGCCGGCGCAGATAAGCCACCGTCTCGTCGTACCGCGGCGTCGTGCGCAACTGATCGCGCTCGGAAGGAGTGATCCACGGATCGTTCGCCGCAACCACGAGGCCGCGGCTCGCCCCGTTCCACGGCAGCGCAGGAGGAAGAATGGCAGTCTGGCCCGAAGCGAGAGTCGCGGAAAGAAGAAGCACGTTCAGCATGACCGCGCTTCTTAGCACGGTTCAACGAAAAAGGGCGGCCACCAGGCCGCCCTTTTCAGTGTCGCCCGTGACGCGTTTCAGTGACGGACCGCGCGCGTGCGGCCGGTGCCGCAGCCCGCAGGGTCGAACGGCGAGACGTAGCGGAAGCCGTTCGTGAGCGTCGAAACGGTTCCGTCGGTATTGGTCACCGCGATCGTAGCCGCGCCGGCGTAATTCGCTGGAACGCGCGCCTGAATCTTCGTGGCATCGAGGACGACGATGTTGGTCGCCGGCACAGCGTCGAACGTAACAGTCGCACCGGCCGCGAAACCAGAGCCGGCGATCACGACATCCACGCCTCCGTCGGTGGCGCCGCAGCTCGCGGCCACGGACGTCACGATGACTCCTTCGCCGCGCACGTTGACGGCGGGGCCGATCGTCGCGACCTGGTTCACTGCGTTCATCACGGCCACCGGGTAGGTGCCAGGCGTGATGTTGTTCGGCAGGCGAACGACGGCGCGCGTCGGAAGCAGAGAGATCACCCGGAGCGGAACGCCATTGATGGCGAACGTGTACGGCGTCCGCAGCGACGTTCCTTCCAGCACCAGCTCGGCGCCGGCCGCGACGGCGGATGGCGCCGCGC
>DASVUA010000339.1:0-4722 GCA_036387295.1 Thermoanaerobaculia bacterium
CTCTGGCCGCGGCTCACGAGCGGCAGAAAGATGAGCGTGCGTCCTTCCCCGCGCGAGTCGCCCGTGAGGTAATCGCACAGCCCTGACGACATGCCTGCCAGCGCGGGCTCGCCCGCCTGCATGATGCGCACGAGTGCCTCCGGCACTTCGTGGCGCACCGTGCCGATGGCGGAGGCGAACATCGCCTCGTCTTCCGGGTTGCGATGCGCGATCGCGACGCGCCGCAGCGCCCCTTCCGGCTCGGCGATGTCGACGACCGACATCTCGGCGAGATTCGGCACGATCAGCCGTGCGAGCGTGGCGATCGTGTGCTCGTAATCGAGCGATGCGGCGAGCTCCTGTCCTGCCGCGGCGAGGAACGCGGCGCGGCGCTCTTCGCGCTCGGCCATCTCCCGCGCGCGCTGCGCTTCGTTCGTTTCGCGCTCCGCTTCGAGGCGGCGTTTCATCGCCTCGCGCGCGAGCAGCCGCATCTGACGCCCGAGCACCGCGACGAGCAGCGCGGACGTGAGCGCGAGCAAGGTCAGACCGATGGTCAGCCAGCGATTGACGCGCTCCGCTTCGCCCATCCGGCGCAGCCGCGTATCGATCGCCTTCTGCAGCGCGATCTCGAGCTGCGACGCCGCGACGAGCGACTTTTCGTACGCCGCATGACTCTCGAAGAGGCGCGAGAGAAACACTTCGTTCGGCAGCTGCCGCGAGAGGAACTCGCCGCGCGCAACGCCGTTGTGCCAGCGGCTCGTCTGCATGAAAAGGGCGGTGAGATCCTGCCCCAGCTCGTCGTCGAGCTGCGGCATGAGCCGCGCGAGCTTGCGACGATTCATCTCCTGCCGTTCCACCAGCGTGTAGTACTCGCGGCGGTAATCGAGCTGCCCGGTCACCTGATAGGCGATCAGTTTGTCGACCTCGGCCGAGAGGTCCATTTGAATGTAGTTCGCCGCCTGGCGTGCAGGTTCGGCGATGCGCGTGATCTCCTCGCGCATCCGCGACGTCTTCGTGGCGACGACTACCGGAAGCACGGCCAGAGAGAGCAGAGAGACGATGATGAAGACGACCGGCACGACAGTCGTCCACGTGCTCTCCGGCCCGACGCGCCAGATGCTGCGTCGTTCGTTGAGTCCCGATGGGTTCAAACCGCTCCTCGAAGCTGCCTTGCTCTCTCCGGTCCCGCCGTCTGACTGAGCAAGTGCCTTACCACGTTAAACTTCCATGCATGCGTGATGACCGGCGCGAGTACCAGCGCCTGAAGCTTTCCAAACCGATCCTCGCCACCATGCGTTCATCCAACGCTCTGATCCTCGACATCGGCCTGGCAGGCGCGTTTCTCGAGCACTATGGCACGGCGGAACCCGGCGAGCGATTCCCGCTCGCGTTCCGCTGGCAGGGGACCGACGTCGAGTTCGTCTGCGAGGTGGCGCGCTCGTTCGTGGTGCGCGACCCGGGCGGCGACGGCAAGAGCTTCGTCTCGCACACCGGCGTCCGTTTCATCGAAGCACACGCGGATGCGACGCTGCAACTGCAGGATCTCATCACCAGTTTCGTAGGACGCATTCTCACCGCGCAGAAGGCGAACGCGTCGGGCGAGCGCGGCGAGTCGGCGGGCGCCACGGTCCTCGCGCGCCTCGGTGAAGCGCGCCGCATGCGCTCGCGCGGCTACATCAGCTATCACCTGCAGGACGGCACCTGGCGCCGCACTCCCGTCGAATCACCCAAGCAGCCGCTCGACGGATTCACCGTCGGCGCGTACGAAGACGATGAAGATCTCGCCGCGCTCTGCCGCACGTACGAAGCGGCGGACGAGGAAGGGCGTCATCTCATCCGGCTCGTCGCGGAGCTGAGCCTCAGGCAAGAGCGGTGAGAACGCCGTTCGGCGCCCACAGCTCGCTCATGCTGTCGACGATGACGTCGGCCGCGCTGAGATCCTGACGCGTCTGTGCCCGCGGATTGCGCACGGCGATGCAGTACATGCCGGCGCGCTTCGCCGCGACGACGCCGACGTGCGAGTCTTCGAACACCACGCACTCCGCGGCATTCACGCCGAGTCTGCGCGCGGTGACGAGATACGCTTCCGGATCGGGCTTTCCGTTCACGACTTCGCTGCCGTCGACGATGAGGGTGAACGCGTCGCGGATGCCGAGGCGCTCGAGGATCGCTTCGATCGACGCGCGTACGGCGGAAGAGGCGATCGCGAGCGGCACGTTGCGCGCCTCTAGCGCGCGGATCGTTTCGATCGCGCCGGGCATTGCCTCGAGCGGCGCTTCGCGGCAGAGCTGATCGAAGATCTGCTGCCGTTCGGCGAAGACGACGGCTTCGCTCTTCGTCCATCCGAACTGCGCGCGCATCTCGCGGATGTCATCGATGATGCGGCGGCCCGATCCGGTGCGGAAACTCTCCGGCATCTGCTGGTAGTCGTCACCGTATGCGCGGCAGAGTGCTTCGTAGGCGCCGGTGTGCTGCGGCTCGAGGTCGATGATCGTTTCGTCGAAATCGAAGATGTATGCGGCCGGTGTCATGCGGTGAGCATCGCACGTACGGCGCGTGATACGGTCGGCGCGTGGACCCCGAGTTTCAGCGAGCGATGGCCATCGTCATGATCGCCGGCACGATCATCTGCGCGATCGGCACCGTGACGCTCGTCTTCGTCTTTCGCGCCTTCGGCGGCAAACAGCCCGGCGGCTCAGCGCACTTTGGGTTGATGGCCGGCTTGGTCATCTTCATCTTCGCGGTTTGCGGCGGACTGCTGCTGCTGTCGTATCGCTAATTCGCGGCGAATCGACTCCGTGTGCTCCCCGAGCCGCGGCGGCGCGCTGCGAATCGGGAGACGCTCTCCGTCGAACCGCACCGGATGCAGCACCGTGTCGTAATCGCCGGCGCTCGCGACGAGCGGTTTCGCCGCGTCGCTGCGCAACGCTTCGAGCACGCCCTGCACGAGCGACGCGGGAATCGCTGCCGCGCGGCAACGCGCGACCCACATCTCAGCTTCGCCCGTCGCGAAGATTACCTCGAGCAGCGGCACGAGCACGCCGCGATTGATGACCCGCGCGTCGTTCGTCGCGAAGCGAACGTCCTCCGCCAGCCCCGGCCGCGCGATCACGCGCTCGCACAGCATGCGAAAATGCCGGTCCGTACCGCCGCCGATCGCGAACGGACGGTCGCTCGCGTGGAACAACTGATACGGCACGATCGAAGGGTGCGCGTTGCCGTAACGCCGCGCTTCCGCGTTCGTGACGAGCGCTCCCTGCGCCACGTTCACGAGCGAGGCGAGCGTCGCGGAGAAGAGCGAGACCTCGAGCCGTTTGCCTTCGCCTGTTTTCTCCCGCGCGTACAGCGCCGCGAGAATCGCGCCGTGCGCGTAATGCGCGGTGAGCACGTCCGACAGCGCCACGCCGATCTTCATCGGCTCTCCGTCCGGCGTGCCGGTGATCGACATCAGTCCTGCTCCCGCTTGTGCGAGAAGGTCGTAGCCGGGCGTGTTCGCTTCCGCCGTATCTCCGTCGAAGCCGCCGATCGAGCAGTGAATCTTGCTCTCCGGCACGTCGAGCAGCGCTTGCCGTTGCGAAGGGAGGAAGTTGTCGATGACGACGTCGGCGCGCGCGATCAGCTCGCGCGCAATCGCACGTCCTTCCTCACTCCGCAAATCGAGCGCGATCGATTCTTTGTTGCGATTGACGGAGAGAAAGTAGGTGCTGAAGTGGCCGTGGAACGGCGGCCCCCAGCGGCGCGTCTCGTCTCCTCGCGACGGCTCTTCGACTTTGATGACGCGCGCACCTTCGTCGCCGAGCAGTTGCGTGCAGAGCGGGCCTGCCAGCACGCGCGAAAAGTCGGCGACGACGATGCCTTCGAGCGGGAGCCGCTTCACTGCCGCATCACCGGTATGTCGATTTCAATGCGTCCAGCTCGGCCAGCGTTTTCCGGAGGATGCTGATCACTTTGTGAAGCTCGTTGCCGTAGGTGCGAAGCTCGGCATCGCACTCGGTCATCGAGTAGACCGCTTCGTCGCGCTCGAGGCGGTCGCGCTCGAAACGCATCCGCTCTGCAAGCTCTTCGATCTCGGTGAGGATGACGAAGTGGAGGTCCTTTTCACCGAGGTAGCGTTTGCACTGCGGACAGTGAATGGACTGGTCACTGGCCGACTCGACCAGCTCCACGACGAACTGCCGCTTGCATTGAGGACACTCGAAGACTTCGGGCAACATGACGGACCCAACTCCGAAGATTGTGCCACGTCGCGCAACCGCGCGAGGTTGGAATGCAGATCTTGACCCTCACGTTAGCCGCCGTGTAGCATCCGCGCCGCGATCTTGCTGGGAGATCGTTCAATGGTAGGACAAGCGGCTCTGAACCGCTCAATCGGGGTTCGACTCCCTGTCTCCCAGCCAACTCGCTTCCTTCCTTTTGCGCCGCGTTTCTTCTTCGTCTAACGCAGCGCGTCACCGGTTCCCGATCGCTCCGCTCCCTGTACACTCGGGTGCATCGACATCACGAGTGAACCGATGACTGCATCCGAGCCGACTCCCGACCTGTCGTCTGCCGCACGCCCGTCGCCTGAACGTCTCTTCCCGACGTTGTCCGCCGCGCAGATCAAGCGCATTGCGGCGCACGGGCGCCTGCGCGAAGTCGCCGCGGGCGACGTGCTCGTCGAGGTCGGAGACCGGCAGGTCCCGTTCTTCGTCGTGGTGACCGGCGGAATCGAAGTGGTGGCTCCCTCCGGCAACGGGCTCGAAA
>DASVUA010000340.1:0-2306 GCA_036387295.1 Thermoanaerobaculia bacterium
CCATCCGCGACCTCGTCTATCCGGCCGATTGTGAACGCCTGCTGGACTTCGGCCGCCGCCGCGAGTTGGGGGAGAAGGCGCCGATCCGCTACACGTTCCGCATCTCGTCGCGCGACGGGACGCCGGTCGCCCTCGCCGCCAGCGTCTCGGTGGCGCGGCCGGGGAACGATACGCTCATCACCACCATCGTCCGCGAAACGGTCCTCGAGAAAAGCCTCGACATCGATCAGATGACGCTGGCCGGCTGGAATCGCCTCGCCAGCCGCGAGCGCGAGGTCATCACGCTCCTCCTCGAAGGACAGCGCCCGAAAGAGATCGCGCTCCTGCTCGACATCTCCGAAAAGACCGTCGCCACGCATCGCCGCCGCGCCCTGGTCAAACTCAACGTCGAAGACGATTTCACCCTGTTCCGCTTCGCCGTGCGCCACGGGCTGTTGCAGATCTGAGGGCGCCCGCGCGTCGGAGCTCGAGCGTCGTCGCTGGAGGTCCGTCACCCTGTGTTGCGCATGCCGGCCGCGATGCCATTCACGGTGGCGATGAAGGCGTCGCGCAGGGCGTCGTCGGGCTGGCGGCGCAGGCGGCGGAGGATTTCGGCCTGCACGACGTTGATCGGATCGACATACGGATTGCGCACGTCGATCGAGCGGCGTAACGCGTGATTCGTTTCCAGCAGGCGCTCGTGGCCGGTGACGCGCTGCACGAGGTTCACCGTGCGCAACAGACGCTCGCGTAATGAATCGCCGAGGGGGCGGAGGTCTTCGGGAACGAGCAGGCGGTCGTAATAGGCGGCAATGCGCGCCTCTGCTTTCGCGAGCACCATCTCGATCAATTCGACCGTCGACCGGAAGAATGGCCAATGCTTCATCATCGCCGCGACGGTCGATTCATCGCCCGATTGCAATGCGTCGTCGACGCCGAGCCATGACGGCAGGAGGAGGCGGTTCTGGGTCCAGGCGAATTGCCACGGAATCGCGCGCAATGACTCGACGCCTGCCTTTTTCGCGCCGCGCCGCGCGGGGCGGCTGCCGATGTTGATCTCGCCGAGCTCCACTTCCGGCGTTGCGGCCCGAAAATAATCGACGAACTCCGGCGTCTCGTAAACGATCGCGCGATATCCGCGCGCGGCGGCGTCGGACATCTGCTGCATTGCAGTGCGCCATTCGTTGCGCGGTGCGGGTGAAGGCGCGAGTGTGGCGTCGAGCGTGGCGGTGGTGTAGACCTCGAGCGTCCGCAGTGCAATGCCGACGAGCCCGAATTCCGCCTGAATCATTTCGCCCTGCACCGTGACGCGCAGGCGTCCGTCGACCGAGCCGGGAGGCTGCGACGCGATGGCGAGATACGTCGGTCCGCCGCCGCGTCCCACGCTCCCGCCGCGGCCGTGGAACAGCGTCAGCTCGATGTTCGCCTCGCGGCAGGCGGCGACGATCTGTTCCTGCGCCTGGAACAGTTCCCACGCCGCGGTGAAGCGTCCGGAGTCTTTGGAGGAGTCGGAGTAGCCGACCATCACTTCCTGCCGGCCGCCGATCGCGGTGCGATACGTGTCGATGCTCAATAGGGTCGACATCGTTTCGCCTGCGCGGCGGAGATCGGCGATGGTCTCGAAGAGCGGCACGATGCGCAGTGGCCGGGCGATCGCTGCTTCCTTTTGGAGCAACGCCACCGCGAGTACGTCGGACGGATTGCTGGCCATCGTGATGACGTATGCGCCGAGGGAGTCGCGGGGGATCTGCGCGATCGCGCGGAATGTGTTCAGGTCTTCGCGCGCATCGTCGTCGAGCGTGAGCTCTCGCGGGATGAGCGGCCGCGGCGACGCGAGCTCGCGCAGGAGAAACTCCTGTCGCTGTTCTTCGTTCCATTCGGCGAAACTGCCGGCGCCGAGGGCGCAGGTGATCGCGTCGAGGAGCGCCGTGTGGCGCGCCGAATCCTGCCGCACGTCGAGGCGCACGAGCGTCAGACCGAATGCATGGACGCGCCGGATGAGATCGAGCAGGCGTCCATCCGCGATGATGCCGTTGCCGGTCGCGTGCAATGAACGATGGCAGCGCATGAGCGGCTCGAGCAGCTCGTTGACGTCGACGAGCTCGCCGGCCGTTCCCCAATCGTGCGAGCGACTGTTCGTCGTCACCGATTCGCCGGTGGGGAGCGCATCCGTCGATTGCGGCCGGGATGAGACGGACCGCGGCGCGAGCGCTTTTTCAATGGACGTCCGTGTGGCGAGCAGGCGCTCGCGCAGTTCGCGCAGCACGGCGCGGTACGGCTCATCGACGTCGGGCATTTCATCCGAGCCCGATTTCATCGAGAGCTCG
>DASVUA010000341.1:0-1875 GCA_036387295.1 Thermoanaerobaculia bacterium
AAACGACACGCGACGAGCTGCAGAAGCGGTTGGACGCGATCAACCAGAAGCAGCTAAACGCGAAGAACACGAGCGCGACATATACCCGCGCGAAGAACACCTACATCAAGGAGAAGATGCTGCTCGACGGTGTCCGCACTCGTGCACAGACGCAGACGATGGAATTGGCCATGCCTCGCATGGCAGTCAGCGTTCGCCAAGTTGCTGAGCCTCCAACGTTCGCTTCGCGTCCGCGAGTGGGACTGAACCTCGCCCTTGGCGCGCTGGTCGGTCTGGTCGTCGGTCTCGGTCTCGCGTTCTTCATCGAATACCTCGACACCAGCGT
Organism: Thermoanaerobaculia bacterium; assembly: GCA_036387295.1. GTDB lineage: Bacteria > Acidobacteriota > Thermoanaerobaculia > Gp7-AA8 > Gp7-AA8 > QHVT01. The sequence continues at coordinate 326 of DASVUA010000341.1, forward strand.
GAAGACGATGGAAGACGTCGAAAGCCTGCTCGGCGTGCCGGTGCTCGCGATCATCCCGAAAAACATCAAGCTGCTCCACAAGGAGCCGGGCGATACGCCCGACGCGGAAGCCTATCGGATCCTGCGAACAAACATCGAATTCAACCGGAAGAATCCCGAGGCGAATGCGATCTCTCTCGTCAGCGGCGGCCCGGGTGAAGGCAAGTCGACCACCTTGGCGAACCTGGCGTTCACCTCCGCGCAAGGCGGCTATACCACGCTTGTGGTTGACGCTGACTTACGGCGCCCGGTCCAGCACGGTATTTGGGACGTTAGCAACAAGGTTGGTCTGACGAACTACCTGACGACTGACATGCGTCTCGAGGACGTCATCGTTCCGACCACGGTTGAGAACCTGTCGCTCCTTCCGAGCGGTATTCTTCCTTCCGATGCGGTCGGTATTCTGAACTCGCAGCGCATGTCCGACATGATCGCGGAGCTGAAGACGCGCTATGACATCGTGTTTTTCGATTCTCCGCCAATGCTCGGCGTTAGTGATGCGTCAGTCCTGGCGAGCGAGGTCGACCAGACGATTATCGTGGTCCAACACCGCCGCTTCCCGCGCGCAATGCTCACCCGCGTAAAGCAGGCGGTGCTCGGCGTCGGCGGCAATGTGCTGGGCGTCGTTCTGAACAACGTCGATCTCAAGCACGATCAGAACTACTACTACTACACGAATTACTACGGCTACTATCAGCCTCGCGATAAGGAAGCGCGTCGTGATTCGCGCAAGGCGACGGCAAGCACGACGAGCAGCAATGGTTACTCTGATCGGGAGGAATACTAAAATGCGTCGAGTTCTCGCGACTCTTTTGCTCCTCGTTGCTGCCGCGGTGCCGGCGTATTCGCAGGCGACCTTGCGAATCGGCGACCCGGTCGAACTGAAGATTTCCGGCGTTCCGGCCGAGGAGCAGGCCCAGGTGAACAACGTCTACACTGTTGATGCGAACGGCTCGATAAATCTGCCGTACATCAACAAGGTCCAAGCCAACGGCCTGACTCCCGCGCAACTTGCTGGATCAATCGAGGGCGCATATCGCTCCAGCCGCATCTATACCAATCCGACGATCACGATCGTCATGCAGCCGTCGGCCCGATTCGTGAACGTCGGCGGTGCTGTGCGGTCGCCTTCGCGTGTTCCCTTCACCGAAGACATGACGTTGCTGACTGCGATCAATGCAGCCGGCGGCTTCAATGATTTTGCGAACCAACGCAAGGTGCGCGTCCTCCGCGGCAATCAGGTCAAGGAGTATGACGTGCGCCAGTCTCGTGCAGATCCTTCGCGCGACATCCGGCTCCAGCCGGGCGACCGCGTTGAGGTTCCGCAGAGCATGTTCTAACGTCCGCACTCTATTCCGCTCGTTGAGCGGCCTTGTCGCAGGGCAAGATCGCTGCGCTCCGAAGTGTCGGATGGCGCCGTACAGAACTGTCCCGCTCTGCCGCTTCTCGAACCGTCCGGCTGTCTGGACGTACCTCATTCGTCGGGGAGAATAGAGGTTACGCCCTCTGCA
>DASVUA010000342.1:0-3807 GCA_036387295.1 Thermoanaerobaculia bacterium
GATGTCGAACAGCAGCCGTCCCATCTCGTACGGGGTGTCCATCTCTTCGAGCGCGACGCGTGCGGCTTCGAACTTGGCAGTCGCCGCTTCGCGATCGCCTTGCTGGCCGTGGATCTTCGCCCACGCCCAATCGTTTTTCGCGAGCGAGAAGCGATCGCCGAGCTGCGTGGCGTATTGCTGCCCGAGCTGCGCGTGCCGCACCGCCCCTTCGAGATCGCCGCGCTGCAGCACGAGCACAGCGGCCGCGGTGTGCGCCCGTGCTAGGCCGTGCAGCGTGCGATTCGCTTCGAAGATCTGGAGCGCGCGGTTGAGATACTGCTCCGCTTCGTCGGCGTTTCCGCGCTCGTCTTCGATGGACGCGAGGACATACGCCGCTTCGCCGATCAGGTCTTCGTCTCGCGCGCGCTCGCCGGCGGCCAGTGCTTTGTGCGCGTACTCGATCGCTTTGGCGATGTCGCCGCGCTTTTTGGTGAGGCGGGCGAGCGGAACGTAAACAGAAAGCCGCGAGGCGCGCGTTTCGTCGAAGCCTTCGATGCTGAGGCACTTCCGATACTGTTCGAGCGCTTCGTCCCAGCGGCCGAGCATCTCCAGCGCGTCGGCGAGGTTTTCGCGCGCGAGCGCTTCGTGCTCGAACGCACCGATCTTTTCGTCGATGCGCACGCTCTTTTCGAACAGCTCCGCGGCCGCGTGGAAGTTGCCGCGTCCATACTCGACCACGCCGACGTTGTTGTACGCGGTGACGAGATCCCAAAGGTCTCCTTCAGCCTCGGAGCGCTCGAGGTTCTCGCGGAAGTACTGCAGCGCCGTGTTCCACTCGCCGAGCTTCCAGACCGTGTTGCCGAGGTTCATCATCGCGACCTTGCGAAGCTGATCGCTGCCGAGCTTCTCACCGATCGCCAACGCCTCTTCGAGGATCTCGCGCGAGCGTTGCCAGTTGCCCCAGGCGAACTCGATGAGGCCGAGCATGTTCTTGACGTAGCCGTAGACGACGGTCGGCTCCATCTTTTCGAGCATCACCCGCGCACGCTCCGCGGTGTCGCGCGCGGTCGCGAAATCGTCGCGCTGCCGGTAGAGCCACGCGATGCGGTTCAGCATCTCCGCGACGTCGACGGTCTGTTCGAGCTTCTCGTAAATCGCGAGCGCCGACTGGTAGTACGTCATCGCGGCGTCCTGATCGCCGCGGCGTGACAGCACTTTTCCGATCTTCTTCATGACACGCGCGACGTCGACGTTCGCGTCCACTTCGTCGGTGTCGTTGTCGTGCCGCGGATGGCGCGCCTGGATGCTCTTGAGGAGGAACTGGAAGACGTGCATCGCGCCGCGGTAATCGTCGCGGCGGTAATAAGCGTCAGCGAGCTTTTCGCGCACTTCGGATTTGCGGAGCTCTTCGACCCCGCCGAGGTCCATCAGCTCGAGGGCGACCCGATAGAACTCCGTCGCTTCTTCATGCGCGAGCGTGCGCGTCGCGAGATCGCCTGCCTCAATCGAGTAGCGCGTGCCGCGCTCGATGTCGTTCGCGCGGGCGAAGTGATACGCGACCTGGCCGATGAGCTGCGTCGAGCCGTCCTGCACCGCAGGCTCGAGCGCCTCGCCGATGTGCAGATGGATCTCGGTGCGGCGCCGTTCCGACATCGAGTTGTAGACCGCGTCGCGCAGATGGATCTGCGGAAAGGTGATCGTCTTGCCGTCGTCCGACTCGTCGAGGAGCGCGAGCCGGACGAGGTCGCGTATGTGCGCGTACGTCTCCTCGAGCGGTGTCTCGGAGATCTTCGTGACGAGGTCGAGACTCATCGTCTCGCCGAACACGCTCGCGATCTCGAGCACGCAGCGCGTGGCCTGCGGAAGCCCTTCGACCTTCTCCATCAGGATCGACGCGAACCCGCCGGGGATGCGCAGCGCGGGGATGCGATCCATGCTCGCGATCCATCCCTCCGGCGTCCATTGCAGGTAATCGTGCTTGATGAGGTAATCGATGATACGGCGGATGTTGAGCGGCGAGCCGGCCGACTCCCACAACATCCAGCGCACCAGTTCGTCCGGCACGTTCATCTCGCCGAGCAGCGATTGCACGTGCTCGCGCACGAGCGGCTCGCTGAGCGTCTCGACATGCACGATCGGGAAGTTGCCTTCGCGCGAGCGCTGCTCCCAGAACGAGAGATTCGGCGCCGCCGATTCGATGGCCGCTTCGCCGCCCGAGTCGAGCGTCAGCGTTCCGATCACGAGCAGGCGGTTCTGTTTCGCCTCGCCGACCAGAAACGAGAACAGCTCGGCCGTCGAAGGATCGGCCCACTGCAGATCCTCGATGAGGAGAATGAGCGGCGACCCGCCGGTCTCGCCGCCGACGCTGAGGAATCCGTAGAGGTCCTGCATCGACTGCACGATGCGATTGAAGAGGCGGAACTTCTGGCCGTGCTGCGGCGCGCTCGTTTCCGGTCCGGCCGACGCGACGACGGGACGGAGGATGCGGCGAATCTCTTCCGAAACGTCGGCGGCCGGGTTCACCGCGCACACCATCTGCGTGAAGATCTCGAAGAACGGCGCGTAGATGGTTTTGCGGTTGACGGGGCAGCGTCCGCAGAAGACGCGCGCGCCGTCGAGCTGCGCGCGCAGCGTCACGTCGCGCACGATGCGGCTCTTTCCCATCCCTTCCGCGCTGGCGAGGATGACGCCGTCGCCGCGGCCTTCGCGCGCGTGAGCGATGAGCGCCATCAACTGATTGACTTCGCTCTTGCGGCCGATCAGCGGGGCCGCGAACAGCTCCCCTTTTCCGACCAGCAGCTCCCCCGCCGGCGCTTTCTTTCCCGCGGCTTCCGCGACGGCCTGCAGGAGTGCGGCGGCCGAGGGAAACCGGTCGCGCGGATCTTTTTCGAGCAGGCGCATGATGATCCGCTCGAGCGCCTCGGGGATCCGCGGATTGATCGACGACGGTGACCGCAGTTCTTCGTCGAGATGCATCCGGATGACGTCGATCTGCGCGCGGCCATACCCAGGCAGTGCGCCGGTGACCGTTTCGTACAGCGTCATCCCGAGTGCGTACAGATCGGCGCGCGAGTCGACGCGGTCCTGCTTCAACACCTCGGGCGCCATGTACTGCAGCGTCCCGCGGATCTTGCGATCGAGCACCTGCCGGCTCTCGATGGCCAGCCCGAAATCCATGATCTTCGCCTTGCCGTTTTCCGCGACCAAGATGTTCGACGGCTTGAGGTCGAGATGCACGATGCCGAGGTGATGGATGTGGTGCAGGCCCGACGCGATCTGGAGGATCACGTCGTACAGCGCGTCCCAATTCTTGCCGTCGAAAAACTCCGAGATCCGCTTCCCGGCGAAGAACTCCATCGTGAAGTACGGATAGCGATCCTGCAGCACGCCGTAATCGAAGACCTTGATCACGCTCGCGTGCTCGAGCGAGGCGAGCGTCGAGAACTCGGTCTTGAACCGGAGCAGCTGCTGCGGGTCGGTGAGCTCGTGACAGAGGATCTTGATCGCCTCGTCACGGCGGTCGGGGACGTCGAAGACCCGGAACACAGCCGTGTCGGCGGTCTGCTTCAGCGTCGACCGTACCTGATACCGAGGAGGAAGCGCGAAGTCCGGAGTAACGCCTTCGGGGTTCGTCATGAGGTAGGGTGAGAATATAACCCAGCCCGAGACCGATGGGACGAAACATTGACCCAGCCGCCGATTCGAGATGCAGCGGCGCCTCGCGCGGTGATGCCGGTGACGGCGTGTAGAATGCGCGCAAGTACCTGATGTCGGACCACTTTCCCAGCTTCGAAGGTTTCGAGATCGTCCGTGTCCTCGGCAAAGGGG
>DASVUA010000343.1:0-3442 GCA_036387295.1 Thermoanaerobaculia bacterium
GATGAATTCGTACGTCAGCCACTCGTTGTACTCGCTCTTCGACGGCTTCACCTTCACCCGTAGCGCGTCTTCTTTTGCGTCGTAGGTATAGCTGCCCCACGAGCTGTGATTTTTCGAGAAGATCACCGTCCACTCGTCGGCGCTCGGGATCATGTGCAGGCCGTACGAGCCGGCGCGCAGCGGCTGTCCTTCGATCTTCACGTCGTGCGCGACGGTGAAGACGGTGTTCTCGTTGGCGCCGGCGCGCCACGGGCATTCGGTGCAGGTGCCGAACGGGTCGTCGGGCGCGCCATACGGGACGAGCGTGCCCCAGATCTTTCCGCGGCGATCGTCGCCGTTCGGCGCGTGAACGTCGGGGCTGTTGTAATCGACCGTCACCCGGACGAGGCCGATGTACTGCGTGACCGATGCTTTCTGGTTGTCGCCGTTCGGCGGGATGCTGCTGAGGATCTGGGCTCCGGCCGAGACGCTGAACAGCACCGTGGCGAGGGCGATGAGTGTGCGACGCATGTGACTCCTCCTATGCAGCGCATCATAAGAAGAGTCGGGAGGCGGGCGGTGAACACTACATGACAGTTTGGCGGACATTCACACATCCGCGCCGGACTGCCCGCCGGACCCACACCGCTTACTGAAGTGCTTTGACGTACGCGACGACGGCGCTGAGCTGCGCGCTCTCGAGCCGCAGTGCTTTGTGTGAGGGGCTGTCGCGGATGACGCGCACGAGCTCCGCGTCGGCGCGCTGCTGCGTCGCGGCGGAGGCGAGCGTGAAGAGGCCGGTCGCCGTCTTCCCGTCCGCTCCGTGGCAGGAGGCGCATTGCGCGCGGTAGACGCCCTGGCCCGCGGCGATGTCGCCGGTCGGCGCGGGGGCTGTGTCTTTCGGCGGCTCGCCTGTGATCGTGCGAGTCGTCGTGCCGGCGTCCGGCGTGTGAGAGGTGATCGTCGCCGCGGACGTCTCGGTCGTACCTCCGGCCGGCACGCCTCCGACCGGCACCAGCGTCGACGTTTCGGCCGCGGCGGTGGTCACCATGCTGTCGGTGGGGACGACACGCTCGTTCGCGCCGCTGTGATCGTTCGTGGCGACGCGGTCGCGGTTGCAGCCCATCAGTGCGGCGAGAGCCAGGATCAGCGTCAGCTTTCTCATGCTGCAAAGCGGAGCACAGTGCGTGCCTCGCACTACAATCGCGGCCATGGCGTATCGCGGCAGAGTCGTGCATGGAGCGTCGGAGGATCGGCTGCAGAAGCTGATGAACGCACGGCTGGCAGAGGGAGCCGACGTCGAGGAGATCGATCGCCGCATCTGGGATCTCTTCGGAGAACAGTGGTGCGTGATGGCGACCGATCTCTCCGGGTTTTCACGCGGAGTGGCGGAGTTCGGGATCATCCATTTTCTCCAGACGATCTACGAGTCGGAGCGCATCCTCGTGCCGGTGGTGGAAAGCCATGACGGGATTCTGCTGAAGGTGGAAGGCGACAGTTTTCTCGTGATCTTCCGCAATGTGCAGAAGGCGCTGCATGCGGCGGTCGAGATGCAGCAGACCGTGCGGCGTTACAACCGCGACAAACGTCCCGAGGATCACGTGCTGCTCGGGATCGGCCTCGGCTTCGGACGTCTGCTGCGCATCGGTGACGACGAGGTATTCGGGGTCGAGGTCAACTCGGCCTGCATCCTCGGCGAGACGTACGCGAAAGGCTACGAGATCCTGGTCACCGAGGCGGTTCGCGAGCAGGCGAACGACGAGCTCGCGTTCGAGCCGTTCGAGCACGTGCCGCCCGGTGCCCGCGGCGCGTATCGCGTCGTCTATTCGACGCCGACATCGGCGACCTAGGTGTCGAGCAGCGACGCGCTGAACGCCGACTCCGTCCGAGCCGGAACGCGGCCGGTACTGCACATCAGAGGAAACGCGCGCGGTCGCGTCAGGATCGCCGGCTGGGGTGCTCATGATGGGGAGGGCGGCATTCTACCCCTGTCACTACAATCTGTACCGCGATGACCGGCCGCCGCTCCGTTCTCTACTTTCACGGGTTCGCTTCGTCGCCCGCGAGCGCGAAGATCACCGCGCTCCGGCCGCTGCTCGAGCCGTTCGGGATCGCGCTCAATACGCCCGATCTGAATGTGCCGTCGTTCGAGGGGCTCGATTTCGAAGCGATGGTGGAGCGTGCCGTCGCATCTGCGCGCGCCACTCCGCCGCGCGCGATGGCGGGCAGTTCGCTCGGCGCCCTCGTTGCGCTCGCGGCCGCACGCCGTGGCGTTGCCGTTCCGCTCGTGCTGATCGCTCCTGCCCTCGGCGTCGCGCAGCGCTGGCAGACGCGCATTCCGGAAGGCGATCCGGTGACCGTGTTCAATTTCGCGCGCAACGGCGACGCGCAGATTCATCGCGCCTTCTTCTTGCAGATGGCGAATCTGTACGTCGACGATGCGCCGCCGCCATCACGCGTGACGGTGCTCATGGGACGCAACGACGAGACGGTGCCGTTCGACGTGGTGCACGAGACCTGGCAACGATGGCAGGCCTCGGGTGACCTCGCCGCGGGCTCGCGTTTCATCGAGCTCGAAGCCGGCGATCACGGTCTCGTCGCCCACGCGGATGCGATTCGCGATGCGATCGTCGACGCTGCAGGGGAGGGAACAGCATGATTGCGATCACCCGCGATGTCAGCCCGTCGGTGGAACGGGGCGAAGTCACGCACATGGAGCGCGAGCCGGTCGATTACGCGCGCGCCGTCGAGCAGCACGAGGCGTATCGCGCGGTGCTGCGCTCGCTCGGGTGCGAAGTGATCTCGCTGCCCGCCGATCCGGACCATCCCGATTGCGTGTTCGTCGAAGACATGGCCATCGTGCTCGATGACGTGGCGGTGATCACGCGTCCCGGTGCCGAATCGCGCCGCGGCGAAAGCGCCGTGGTGGCCGAGGCGGTCGCGCGAGTCCGGCCGCTCGTGCGCATCGAAGCGCCGGCCACGATCGATGGCGGCGACGTGCTCGTCATCGACAACCGGATCTTCGTCGGGCTCTCCTCGCGCACGAACGAAGCCGCGATCGCGCAACTCGCGACGCTGACCGGCCGCGAAGTGATCGCTGTCCGCGTCGACGGCGCGTTGCATCTCAAGACCGCGATTACCCGCGTCGCTCCCGACGTGCTGCTCGTAAATCGCGAATGGGTCGACGTGGCACCGTTCGCCGGCTACACGCTCATCGACGTCGATCCCGCCGAGCCATTCGCCGCCAACGCCGTCTGGCTGCGCGAACGCGCAAGCGTGATCTTCCCGAACGCCTTCCCCCGAACGCGAGCCCGTTTGGAAACGCACGGCATCAACGTGATCGCCATCGACGCCGACGAGCTCGCGAAAATCGAAGGCGGCGTCACCTGCTGTTCGATCCTGATCAGCGAACCCCGAGTGTGACGTCAGGTCGCGTGCTGCAATAACCTGGTGGAGCGGCGGG
>DASVUA010000344.1:0-3185 GCA_036387295.1 Thermoanaerobaculia bacterium
GAGAGATATTCTCGCGCGGCTCGAAAGGTGCGCAATGACGGAGAACGATGTTCGGGTGTGCGCGGTCTGCAACGATCCGGAAGAAGACGTCCGGTTCGATGCCTGTAGTATTTGTCGCCGCAGCGTTTGCGCAGATTGCGCTGAGCGCGCGTTCGGCCGGCGGTTCTGTTCGCACGAATGTGCCCGCGCCTACGCCTTTTCCGGAGAGTCCGATGACGACGAAAGCACCGATTACGAATGATGTGACGTCCGCTCGCGCCGCGATGACGCGGCGTCCGCGCCGCCTGCGGCGCACCGAAGGGATCCGCACGCTGGTGCGCGAAACGGTCGTGCATCCCGAGGACCTCATCTATCCGCTGTTCGTCGTCCCGCAATCGCGGGAGACGGCGCCGATCGGCTCGATGCCGGGCGTTCTGCAGATGCGCGTGCGCGATGCCGTCGACGAGGCGCGCCGCGCGTATGACGCCGGGATCCGCGCGGTGCTGCTCTTCGGATTGCCGGAGTACAAAGACGCCATCGGCTCGGCGTCGTGGGATCCGACGGGACCGGTGCAGTCCGCAATCGAAGGGATCAAGCGCCAGGTGCCCGACATGGCCGTGCTCGCGGACGTCTGTCTCTGCGAGTACACCGATCACGGACATTGTGGCGTGATCGTCGATCACAACGGGGTGAAGGACGTCGACAACGACCAGACATTGCCGCTGCTGATGAAACAGGCGATCTCGTTCGCGGCGGCGGGGGCGGATTTCGTCGCGCCGTCCGACATGATGGACGGCCGCATCGGGGCGATCCGCCGCGCGCTCGATGAGCGCAGCCTCTCGGATGTCGGGATCATCGCGTATTCGGCGAAATTCGCGTCCGGCTTCTATGGGCCGTTTCGCGAAGCCGCGGAATCGGCGCCGCAGTTCGGCGATCGCCGCACGTATCAGATGGACCCGGCGAACTCACGCGAAGCGCTGCGCGAGATCGAGCTCGACGTGGCCGAAGGTGCGGACATGGTGATGGTGAAGCCGGCGCTTTCGTACCTCGATGTAATCCGCCAGGCGCGCGACAGTTTCCCTCTGCCGATCGTGGCCTACAACGTGAGCGGCGAGTATTCGATGGTGAAGGCCGCGGCCGAGCGCGGCTGGATCGACGGTCCGCGGGTGATGAACGAGATCCTGACGTCGATCAAACGCGCCGGCGCGGATCTGATCATCACGTATCACGCGATGGAGTTTGCGCGCGCGTATCGAGGGTGACCGGTGAGCACGGAATTGAAAATTGGAAATTGAAAATTGAAAAATCGGAAACAAGGAGCTTGGCGATCCCGGAGCAACTTGCACTCTGATTTTTCAATTTTCAATTTTCAATTTTCAATTCGCACCACTCACGCCGCGTTCACTTCGCTCAGCAGCATTCCGGCGATTCGTTTCGCGGCTTCCTGATACGCCGCGCTGCCGGGGTGGAACGAGTCGTAGCGGCTGAGGCGCTGCGGGGTGACGATGTCGTGCATCTTCACGACCGCGACGCGGGCGTCGCCTTCGAAGCGGTGGGCGAGCGCGGTGTCCCACAGGCCGAGATACTGGTTGATGAGCGCCTTGTACTGGTGCCGCGGCACGGGGTTGTAGCCGCCGAGGAGCAGCACGCGGGCATCCGGGTTGATCGTGTGGAGCTCGGTGACGATCGTCTGGATGCGGCCGAGGATGCGCTCGGCGACTTCGAACGGCGCGCGCAGAATGTCTTCGCGGCTCTGGCCGGAGCGGAAGAGATCGTTCGCACCGATCGAGAGCACGATGGCGTCGGCCTGCGCGAGCTGTTTGCGGATCCGCTCCTGCTTGAGGCGCGAGATCACGTCGCCGGTCTGCGCGCCGTTCACGCCGAGGTTCACCGCTTTGACGTTGCGGACGCCGCGTGCGAGGAGCTCGTCCTCGAGGCGGCCGGAGATGCCTTCGCCGGTCTCGTCGCCGGCGCCGTACGCGAGTGAGTCGCCGATTGCGACCACGTTGAGAGTTTCAGGCATGGTGTTGGGTTTCCGTTGCACCTGCTGCTGTGCCTGCGGCGTCGCGCGCTGTTGCTGGGGCGCGGACTGGCTGCACGCTGCGGCGATGAGAATGATGATGCCCAGGGGCCATTTCACAGCGGTGGAAACTGCGAACGGCGAGCCATCATCGGCAGCGGAACGGTAGAAACGGACGACGTTTTCCGGTCCGTGTTGTACGTGCTCAGGTCGCGCTCGAGTCGCGATTCACCCGCACCAGACGGCGGCGACGGCGTCTGGATGGTCGAGCAGAAAACCATCCTCTTCCGGGTCGTACCGAATCACGGCGCCGTCGAGGCGGGAGGCTGCCATGTCGTCGAGCGCGATCGTGACGCCTTCGACGTTCATCACCGCGTCGTCGGCGGTCGGTTCGGAGGCGTAGCTGAGTCTGTAGCCCGAGCCTCCGCATCCGGTGGTGAACGCGATGCGGAGGATGCGGCCGCCGGCCTCTTCGTTGAGATGCGCGGCGGCTTCGGGCGAGAGGGAGATGTTCATCGCGGCAGTCTCAGGCGCCAACGGGAGTGCCGTTGATCATGTGCCACTCGGCGTCTTCGCGCTTCCACCAGTTGGCGTCGTCGCGGATGAGCTCCAGCTCGCGCTCGAGCTCGACGATGTGCGACTTTTTCACGCTTTCGAAGTAGAGGAGGATCTTCCGCTCGGTGGGGCTGGCGGTGGCGATCAGCTCGCGCATCTTCCGCTGGATGGTGCGCTCCCGCGAGATGAGAAACTCGGCCGTTTCGCGGAACGACAGCTCGCCTTCGAGGAGCTCGTTGAAAATCATGTCGCCGCCGAGCGTGACGCGCACCCGGTTGCCGCCGGTCGATGCGATTTTCATCTCGACGAGATCGCGGTTTTCACGCTCATCGACCGCGAACTGTTTGAACATCGTGCGCGTCATCGGGTTGGGCAGCCCCTCGGCGAATTTTTCGAAGACTTTGTACGCCTCGACGGTGTACTGAAGCATGAGCGCGAGCTGCTGGCTCGTGAGCGCTTGCGTGGGTGCGTTGACTACGGTCATTCGTTCACTCCTGATGGTTCAACCGTTGCGGGTTGCGCGTGCCCGGGCGACGCGCAACACGAACTATTCGATTTTTGCGACCTTCACGACCACGTCGCCGATCAGCTTGGACTGGCAACTGAGGCGATACGGCGGGTCGAGCTCTTT
>DASVUA010000345.1:0-1818 GCA_036387295.1 Thermoanaerobaculia bacterium
GGGCTCTTAGCCCGCCGACGATTGCTCGGCGGGCTAAGAGCCCGCCGCTCCACTAGATGTTGGCGACCGCAGATTCGATTACCGCAAAACCACGCGCCGTACGGCTCTAATGTCGCCGTCGAGCGGGCGGTCTTTGAACACCGGGGGGGCGGCGGCGCGGATCTGGAGGTACAGCTGGCTCGAGCCGGCGCCGAGTTGCGTGGCGATGTTTGCCGCGCGGTCTTTGACCGCCTCTTCGAACGTGGCGGCCTGCTGCACCGCGTGAGCGACGTTCTCGAGCTGCGGTGCGCTGGCGTTCGGGTCGTACTGGAACACCGCGCGCCATTCGACCGCCTGCGCCGCGGTGAGCATTTCGATCGCGAGCACCGACTGGACGTTCGAAATCACCGTACGCAGTTTGCGCGCGGCGTGCGTCGACATCGAGACATGGTCTTCCGCGTTTGCGCCGGTCGGAATCGAATCGACCGAAGCGGGGTGCGAGAGGACTTTGTTCTCCGACACGATCGACGCCGCGGTGTACTGCAGGATCATCAGCCCCGAATTGACGCCGGGGTGGGTGGTGAGATTCGGAGGCAATCCGCGGTTGTGGTGGCCGTCGAGCATTGCCTGGGTGCGGCGCTCGGAGATGTTGCCCAGCTCGTGTACCGCAATCGCGAGAAAGTCGGCGCCGAGTGCGAGCGGCTGGCCGTGGAAGTTGCCGGCCGAATACGCCTGGCGGCGGTCGCCGTGATACCACTCCGGCCAGTTGTCGCGGAACTGCAGGTCGAACGGTTCGCTCTCATCAGGAAAGAAGAGCGGGTTATCGGTAGCCGCATTGATCTCCGCCTCCGCGGTCGTGCGGACGAAGCGGATCGTGTCGCGCGTGGCGCCATGCACCTGCGGCGCGCAGCGCAATGAATACGCATCCTGCACGGCGCCGGCGCGCTCGACGAGACGGCTGCCGGTGATCGCTTCGCGAATGCGCCGGGCCGTCTCAATCTGCCCCTGATGGCCGCGCACTTCGTGCACTTTCGGGTCGAGCGCGCGCGTCGAGCCGGCCATCCCTTCGAACGACAACGCCGCCGCGGCATCCGCGGCATCGACGAGCCGTTCCGCGTCATGCACCGCGAGCGCGAGCATGGCCGCCGAAAAGTTCGCGCCGTTCACCAGCCCCAGGCCTTCTTTGAACGTCGGCTTGAGCTCCTCGGCCGTAAAGCCGAGAACGTCCGGCAGTTCGGTCGCGGGACGCAGCGTCTTGTCTTCCAGCGTGTAGAAACGCCCTTCGCCGAGGAGCGTAACGAAGAGGTGAGAGAGCGGACAAAGATCGCCGCTCGCACCGACACTTCCGCGCAGCGGCACGAGCGCAATCACTCCGCGATTGAGCATCGCCGCGACGATGTCGACGAGCTTCGTCCGCACGCCGGAGTGGCCGCGCAGAAATGCATTGAGCCGCGTCACGAGCGCACCGCGCACGACCTCGGGGGAGTAGTAATTCACGAGATCGTCGGGATCGGAGTTCTCGCCCACGCCGACTGAATGCGAGAGCAGCAGATTGCGCTGCAACTGTTCGAGATCCGCCGGTGCGATCGGCTTGTCTTTGAACTCGCCGAAACCGGTGGTGACGCCGTACTCGGTGGGCGGTTTCGCGCTGCCCGATTCATAGGCGAGGCGGTAGTTTTCCACCAGCGTCGCAATCAGCGCTTCGCTGCGCGCGACACGTGCGTCGGTCGCAGCGTCGCGCTCGACGCGCGCGCCGTTGCGGGCGATCTGCACGAGTTGTTCGATGGTGAGGGAGTGGCCGTCGAGAACGATGTTCACAGGGTGTCCTGCCGGTGCGCG
>DASVUA010000346.1:0-2830 GCA_036387295.1 Thermoanaerobaculia bacterium
TGTTCGGAGGTGCGATCGAATTGACCCAGCGGATGCGGTCGATGATCGGCTGATAGCGCGAGTCGTACGTCGGATTCGACATGATCCAGCGGATGACTACGCCGCCGAACGAATGCGTTTCGACCACGATGTCGTCGATCGCGTTCGCGTTCATCCAGTTGTAGATCTGTCCCGCCACCTGACCGCCCGCCACCCACATGTACTGCGTGCCGTCGTACGCGCAGATCAGATAGGGGACGGTGAAGCCTTTCGTGGTGGCGCGGAGCATGTCCTCGCCCCAGTACGCGCGCGCCACGCTCTGCTGCGCCAGCGTCGTTCCACCTTTACCGTGAATGAAAACAACGCCCGTCTTCGCGTAAACAGACGTCCCGAGAAGTAGCGCGAATGCTGCCGTGAGCAGGACCCGTCGAAGCATGCTGTGAACCCTCCTGTCGGGCGGCCGGATACTTCAACGACGGTGCCGTACGTAGTTTCAACGACTTACGTCTCGCCAGGGTCGCGAATTGATCCTTTTGCCGGTCTGAATGAGGGTTCAATGCTGACCGAGGGTCGAGAGTTGGGCCGGCCAAAGCGTTGATTTGTGGGAAAGCGGTAGCTGGCGCTCCCGCGCTCCAAACTGAACATGGCGCTCAGCTCACAACCACGCCCACCAGCGTGAACTTGTCGAGCTTTTTGTCCACCAGGATCGCGTCGTAGCGTGGATTCTCGCTGTGCAGTGAGATCCGGTCGCCGGTGCGATCGAGCCGGCGGAGGAGCGAGACGCCGTTCAGTTTGCAGATCACGACGTGATCGTCGGCCGCCGCGTCGTGCTGCGTGTGGCGCACATAAATCGTTGCACCTTCGAGGATGCCGACGCCGATCATCGTGTCGGAGAGCACTTTGTACGCGTACCGCGCGCCTCCGAGCTGGTAGCGCGCAGGAATCGGTTCATTGGCCAGCCGTTCCACCTCGGCGTACTTCAGCAGTTCGCGCTTTCTCGCGCTATTGCTCAGCACCTTCGGGCCGGCTGTCGCGCGCGGCGAGGAGATCCGGCTCGCCGGCTGCGAGACTTCTTTCTGTGCGGCGTCGTTCTGCAGAATCCGGCCGAGGAGGCGGTGAAACTGACGTCCGAGCTCCGCGTCCTCTTCGGAGAGGCGGAGTCGCGGCTCGTCGAAGAGCTCACTGAACGTCAAGCCGAGCGCGCGCAGGATGCGCTCCACGCTGTCGAAACTCGGCCGCGGCGCGACGCCGGTGAGGATGTCGCTCAGCGCGGAGCGATCCATCCCGGCCCGGTCGGCGACCTCCTTCTGCGTGAGGCCCGATCGCGCAATGGCGCGCTTGAGCCGTTCTCCGATCTTCATGTGCTTTAACGTACTGACGCAAAGCCACTTGGAAGCAGGAGCGAGTTGGCCGCTGCGCCAAGCTGTTGCCATCCCGGTTGGGCAACACGCCAATAGTAGACAAGTATAGTTGTCTATTCGGCCAACAGGCGTCCGCGGTGGACGGAGGAAGCGCGCGCCGTCGTCGCTATACTCGCGCTCCTTATGCAATACCGACCCACCGAAATCGAGCCGAAATGGCAGCAGCGATGGGCCGAGGCGCGCGTGGCTGAGATCGACGTCACCGAGCCGGGCGACAAGCTGTACATGCTGAACATGTTTCCTTATCCCTCCGGCGACCTCCATGTCGGTCACGGACGCAACTACATCCTCGGCGACGCGGTCTATCGCTACTTCCGGATGCAGGGCCGCGCCGCGCTCAATCCGATGGGTTGGGACGCGTTCGGCCTCCCCGCCGAAAACGCGGCCATCAAGCGCGGCATCCATCCGCGCGGCTGGACGCTCGGCAACATCGAGCGGATGAAGAAGCAGTTCGCGAAGTGGGGGATCCTCTACGACTGGTCGAAAGAGATCGCCTCGTGCGAGCCCGATTACTACCGCTGGAACCAGTGGCTCTTCCTGCAGCTCTACAAACGCGGGCTCGCATACCGCGGCACCGCGCCGGTGAACTGGTGCCCGCAGGATCAGACCGTGCTCGCGAACGAGCAGGTCATCGACGGCCGTTGCGACCGCTGCGGCGCGCTCGTCGAACAGCGCGAGCTCTCGCAGTGGTTTTTCAAGATCACTGAATATGCCGATCGCCTCGACGCGGGGCTCGACACGCTCGAGCAGTGGCCGGACAAAGTGAAGCTGATGCAGCGGAACTGGATCGGCCGCTCGCTCGGTGCCGATATCGAGTTTCCGGTGCCGTCGCTCGAGCATTCGATCCGCGTCTTCACGACGCGGCCGGACACGATTTTCGGCGCGACGTTCATGGTGCTCGCGCCGGAGCATCCCGACGTTCCGCGCCTCATCGAGAACGCGCCCGAGCGTGAAGAGATCGAGGCGTGGATCACGACGGTGCGGAATCAATCCGCATTGGAGCGTCAGGAGAGCGGGAAGGAAGGGCGCTTTACGGGCCGAACGGCGATCAATCCGTTCACGAACGAAGAAATCCCGATCTGGTTGGGCAATTTCGTCCTGCCGCAATACGGCACCGGCGCAATCATGTCGGTTCCGGCGCACGATCAGCGCGATTTCGAATTCGCGCGTCAGTACGGCTTACCGATCCGCATTGTGGTCGCGCCGGCGGACGGCAGCGCGCTGGATCAGGACGGAATGTCCGAGGCCTTCACGTTCAAGGATGACAACGGCATTGCGGTGAATTCCGGCCCGGTCGACGGACTGCCCGTGCCGAAAGCGATCGAGAAAATCATCGGAATCATTGAAGAGCGGGGCATTGGAAAAGGGACTGTGCGCTACCGCCTGCGCGACTGGCTGATCTCGCGCCAGCGTTACTGGGGCACGCCGAT
>DASVUA010000347.1:0-2775 GCA_036387295.1 Thermoanaerobaculia bacterium
GCGAGCGCGTGTCGCGGAGGCTAGGCCAACAAAGGGGGTCCGGGGCCAATGGCCCCGGCCGCCGGAGGCCCCCGTCCGTTCTCCTAGGCGGACGTCGCGCAGCAGTGAGCTTCGAGGCTGCCGTACTCGTCGCGGCGCCGCCACCAGACGCCGCTCTCATTGCGACCCAGCGGCGCGCGGTCCAGCCACTGGTACATGCCCCAGAGCGCATCCAGTCCTCGCGCATAGGTCGAATACGTGTGGTGGACGACACCGTCCTCGAGCACGAACGCGCTCATCCCCGGCCGCTCGCGCGTGTATGCGCCGACGTCCGTTCCGGTGCTGGCCGCGAGCTGGCCGACAGGGCCCTCACCGCCCGCGGGCATCGCTTCGCCAATGCCCCGTAATGTCCACGCCTTCTCGCGCCGATAGTTGTATTCGACGCCTTCGCGCTGTTGCTGCTCTGTGAGCGAAACATTGAAGTCGTAATTGAAATCGCGGCCGAACGACGACGCCCACGGGAACGTCCAACCCATCCGCTGCTTGTAGGCCTGCAGCTTCGCGAGCGGCGCGCGCGACACGGCGCACAATGTGACGTCGTGATTCGCGAGATGAACCGCGAAGCCATTGAAACCGTCTGCAATCGATGAGCAGGAGGGACATCCGGCGGTAAAGTCGGGCCCGAACATGAAGTGGTAGACGAGGAGCTGCGAGCGTCCGCGGAAGAGATCCGCCAGCGAAGCGCGCCCGTCCTCCGTATCGAATTCATAATGCTTCTCGACCCGAACCCACGGCAGTTCCTGACGTCTGCGCGCCAGCTCGTCGCTGCGCCGCGTGAGCTCCTTCTCCTCCTGCAGCAACGCAATCCGCGCCGTCAGCCACTCTTCCCGCGTTCCGGTGATGTGTGTCGTCATCGTTTTCCCCTTGTCTTTGTGTTCGTACCGTTGTCGATACGACGTGCGTTAGATTGGGGGCGGCGCGCCAAACGATGGGAGTGACAAGTGTGTCGGGATTTCGATGGACTCTCTGATCACCGCCGCCGCGCGTGCGCTCGCAGCGGGTGATCCCCTCGGCGCATTGAAGCGGGTCGCCCTGCGCGAGGACCCGCCGGCGCTCGCGCTGCGCGGCATCGCGATGGCGCAGCTCGGCGATTTCGATCGCGCGAAGACTCTCCTGCGTCGCGCCGCGCGCGCGTTCGGCCCGAAGGAAGCGGTCGCCCGTGCACGCTGTGTGGTGGCCGAGGCGGAGATTGCGCTCGTGTCGCGCGACCTCGGATGGCCCGCGAATGCGCTCGACGCCGCGAGGGCAACATTGGAGCTCCACGGCGACCTGCTCAACGCTGCGCACGCGCGGCATCTCGACGTGCGGCGCCTCCTTCTGATCGGCCGTCTCGACGAGGCGGAGCGTGCGCTTGCGGAACTCGATCCCGCGCCGTTTCCTCCCGCGTCGCGGACGGCGCACGAACTGGTCGTCGCAGGCATCGCCATGCGGCGCCTGCGCATCGGCGTGGCGCGCGCTGCGCTCGCTCGCGCGGAACAGGCGGCTCGCGAGGCGCGCATCGACGCGCTGACGGCGGAGGTCGAGAGCGCGTTGCGCGTCCTCGATACGCCGGCCGCGCGTCTGATCGCGACCGGCGAGGAGCGATTGCTCCGGCTCGACGACGTCGAAGCGTTGCTCGGCTCAGACGCGTTCATCGTCGATGCCTGCCGCCGCGTGGTGGGTCACGCCGGTAAGGTGGTGTCGCTCGCGACGCGTCCGGTGTTGTTCGCGCTCGCACGTGCTCTTGGTGAAGCATGGCCGGGCGACGTGCCGCGGGATGCGCTGGTGTCGCGAGCATTCGGAGGGAAGCACGCCGATGAGTCGCATCGCGCGCGGTTGCGCGTCGAGATTGGACGTCTTCGTGCCGCGCTGCGGCCGCTGTCGGACGTCACCGCGACGAAGCGCGGCTTCGCGCTCGTGCCTCACGCGGCGCAGGACGTCGTGGTGCTGGCGTGGCCGCTGGCCCACGATCACGGCGAGGAGCAGGCGGCCGTGCTGGCACTACTCGCGGACGGAGAGTCATGGTCGAGCTCTGCCCTCGCGCTTGCGCTGGGCACGAGTCAGCGCACCGTGCAGCGGGCGCTCGAGTCGCTGGCGGCATCCGGCAGGTTGCAGTCGTTCGGTCGCGGGCGCGCGCGGCGCTGGATGACGCCGTCGGTGCCAGGATTCACGACGATCTTGTTACTCCCCGCTCCGCTGGCCAGTGACTAGAGTGCGCACATGAAGAAATCAGCAGCGCAGATCATTCGCGAGTACGGACCCTTCCCCGGCATCGAGCATGTCCATGGAGTCACGTACGACGGCCAGCAGATCTGGTTCGCGGCCGGAGACACGCTGAACGCGCTCGATCCCGCGAGCGGCGAAACGGGGCGGTCGATCGACGTCGCCGCGCATGCAGGGACGGCGTTCGACGGACAGCACTTCTTTCAACTCGCCGAAAACCGCATTCAGAAGATCGATGCGAAGAGCGGCCGCGTCATCGCGACCATCCCCGCGCCCGGTGCTGGCGGCGATTCGGGACTGACGTGGGCCGAAGGAACGCTGTGGGTCGGGCAGTATCGCGATCGCAAGATCCATCAGATCGACCCCGAAACGGGAGCGATTCTCCGTACGATCGAATCGAACCGCTTCGTCACCGGCGTCACCTGGGTCGACGGAGAGCTCTGGCATGGCACGTGGGAGGGGGATGAGAGCGAGCTGCGGCGCGTGGATCCCGAGACGGGCGAGGTCCTGGCGGCGGTCGCGATGCCGGCCGGC
>DASVUA010000348.1:0-5366 GCA_036387295.1 Thermoanaerobaculia bacterium
CCCCTGCCCCGGCCGCCGTCAATCTCGAATTGCCCCCCGAGATCGCAAACCTCGATCTCAGCCGCGCCCTCAAATACGCACTCGAGCGCGAACGCGATTCAGAAAGCCACTTCCGCTTCCTCGCCGAACGCGTCCCCGCCACCACCGAGCTCGGACGCCTCTTCATGGAGCTCGCTGAGATCGAGTGGAAACACAAAACCGATCTCCAGGCCGAATACGACGCCGCCTCCCCCCCGGACCAGTTTCTGAATTTTTGACGCTGTCGCGCCCTTCGTTCTTGACGTCGTTCCGTGCCGGTGGTGTCATCGGGCGAGGGCCCGGAGAATTGTCGTCCTGCATGGGCAGACGACGTTCACCGGCGATTATCACGAGATCTTTTACTGGGGGACACGATGGAACAACGGCTGGTCTCGAGAGAACGCCGGATGGGGCGAAACCGCCGTCACTGGCGTGCGATAGCGCTGCTCGTTTGTTGCGTGGCCGGAGCGGAAGTGACGGCGCGCGAGATTTGGGTTCTGCGAGGAGTCACTGCCGCCGAGGTCTGTCCGAATCTGGATGTCGTCTGGTCGGCCGACGCAGTGCTCTTGAACGCTGGCGAGCGCGAAGCGGCGGTGCGCGTTCTCGGTGTCAGCAACGGAGGCAGCTCCGCCGAAACGGCGATGGCCATTCCCTCCGGCGAAGCCCGCAACGTCAGTTCCTTTCTCAAGGATGCAGCGCGTTCGCCCGTCTGGGTCACGCGTCTCGATGTCCCGGACGGGGTGCTCATCGACGGACGCCTCGAATACCGCCGCTCCGGTTGCGTCGGTCCGCCCCCCTCACCTCATCCTCGAAGCAAAGTGACGACGCCGGTCTTCCGCGCCCTCACGCCCGCTGGAGTGCGCACCATTCACACGGGGTCCGATCTCGGCGCCCAGGACGTCCGGACGAACGTCGGGATTTACAACGCGGGAGCGGTAACGGCGACAGCGACCGTGGAAGTGCGGCGCGCGGGGTGCGCGAGCGAAACCGCGATCACACGCGACGTCTCAGTCCCTCCCGACACCATCATTCAGATCTCGGTCTTCGACGATCCACTGCCCTGCGCGACCAGCCGAGGACTCGTATGGCCGGCATTTACGACGGTTTCTGTCGACCAGCCGAGTCTCAGTTACGTCGTGTCGCTTTCTGACGAGCAACTGAGCGAAACGCTGCAGCCAGACGTCACGGTGGGGTTCGCGACCCAGCAGTAAATACAACGGGCCGGGTGATTGCTCACCCGGCCCGTCGCTCTCTCTCTCATACAACACGCTGCCGGTTCTCGACTTCGGTGCGCTCGTATGGGGGCATCTTAGGGATGGCGGGTCACGGCGCCGTTTGGCGAAACGTAAAAAAATGGTGAGCGGGGCGGCGGTGCGGCCGCACGTCGTCGCCCCGTCCGCGGTCTGCGTCATAGAACCGCAAAAGCATAGAATGCGCGCCGTGATGATCTACCTCGACAACAACGCAACCACGCGCGTCGCCGATGAAGTGATCGCGGCGATGACGCCGTACTATCGCGAGCACTTCGGCAATGCGCATGCGATTCATACGCTCGGCCGCCGCTCGCACGATGCGGTGGAGGATTCACGTGCGGACGTGGCGCGCCTCCTCGGCTGCGATGCGCCCGAGGTGATCTTCACGAGCTGCGGCACCGAGGGAAATGCGCTCGTGATTCGCGGCCTCCTCGATCGCGATCCGTCGCGGCGCAAGGTGGTCACGACCAGCGTGGAACATCCCTCCGTGCTCACGCTGCTGCGCGCGCTCACGCGGGCCGGGCAGATCGAGTTGGCCGTCGTCCCGGTCGACAGCGACGGAGCGCTCGACCTCGATGCGATGAAGCACGCGGTCGACGATCAGACCCTGCTCGTTTCGGTGATGCTCGCGCAGAACGAAACAGGTGTGCTTCATCCCGTTGCGCAAGTCGGCGCGATCGCACACGCGCGCGGCGCGCTCCTGCACGTCGACGCCGTTCAGGCGGCAGGGAAAGTTCCGGTATCGCAGACGGAGCTCGACGCCGATTTCATCACCATCTCCGGCCACAAGTTCCACGCCCCGAAAGGCGTCGGCGCGCTGACGATCCGCAAAGGCCTCACCCTGCAACCACTCTGGTACGGCGGCGGCCAGGAGCTCGGCCTCCGCTCTGGCACCGAGCCTGTCCCATCGATCGTCGGTCTCGCCACCGCCGCCCGTCTCGCGCACGAAGCGCTCGCCTCCTTCGATCGCGTGCGCACGCTCCGCGACCGCCTCGAATCGTCCGTCCGCGAGACGATCCCCGAAACGAGCGTCAACGGCGGCACGCAGCCACGCCTCGGCAATACCGCGAACATCTCCTTCCACGACGTCGCCGCCGATGAGCTGGTGCGCGCGCTCGATCGCGAAGGCGTCTGCGTGTCCGCCGGCGCCGCCTGCCACTCCGGCAAAGTCGAGCCGAGCGGCACGATGCAAGCGATGCACAAACCGCTGCGCGTGGCGATGGGTGCCGTCCGTTTCTCGCTGTCGCGCTACACGACGGAGGAAGAGATCGACCGGACGGCCGACCTGTTGCGGGCGGGCGTGGCTGGACTCCGCTCCAACGTTATGGCATAACGCCATAACGCTATGCGCACCCTCGCTCTGCTGCTGCTCGTCACGACGCTCCCTCTCGGCGCAGCAGGACGCGAGCTCGCACCGCGCGTCATCGGGCCGACGCCGAACGGCACGTCGGCTCCGACCATCGCCTTTGCAGGCGACCGGTTTCTGACGACATGGGTCGAGCACTTCGGCTTCACGACCTCGGTGCAGGCAGCGTTCAGCGACCGCCGCGGCGTGCGGCTTTCCGCGGAGTCCTTCACGCTCGATGTGCCCGAGGTGCGGAATCCGCTGTCGATGCAGCTCGTCGGAACCGGCGACGGCTACGCGCTGTTCTGGAGCGGCTACGACGAGCCGACACACATCGCGCGGATCGATCTCCAGGGGCGCGTCGTCGCCGTGACGCGAGTCGATCTTCCGGGCTATTCGAAAGCGGAGTTCGCGTGGAACGGCACGCACTTCCTCGCGGTCGTGCAGGTCATCGGCTCGGCATCGCTGGAAGCCGCGATGTTCGATCGGGACGGGCGCCTCGTGCGCGGGCGCATCGCGTTCGCGCAGGACGCGTTCTCGTTCGACCTCGTCGTCTCCGACCAGCGGTTCATCGTCGTCACCGCAGGGAGCGATGGCCTCGTCGCGCGGACCATTACGGCCGGCAGCGTCGACACGACGATCGTCGAGAGGCCGGGCCAGAACGGGCGTCATGCGCCGGCGTGGGTCGCGGCGACCGCCGGGCCCGCGGGCGATGTCCTCGTGGCGTGGTCGGGGCGCGCTTCGGCGTCGACACGGTCCGAGCTCAGGTCAGCGATTCTGCGTCACGATGGGACGACGGGTGCACGGCTCCTCGAAACGCAGACTGCGGTTCTGATCCCGCTCGCCGTCATGTACACCGGCGCGCAGTACGTGGTTGCGTATACGACGTATCGCGAGAACGATCTCACGAGCGGCATCCTGCGGGTCGATGCCGCGGGCGACATGACCGGATCACCGGACGAAGCGTCTCTGCCCGTCACCTACCCGCCCGCCGCGGCCTCGAACGGGCAGACTCTCGTCCTCGCTTACACGACGCGTGGCGTGCCGTCGCGCGCGGCGACCGTCGCCATCGACTCAGCTGGAACACCGCGCGCGCCGGAGATCGTGGCGATCAACGAGTCGCGTCAAACACAGCCGGTCGTGGCATCAGGCGGCGGCGATGCCGTGGCGGCATGGACAGAAATCGCTGGCGACCGCGCGCTCGTACGCACCGCGCATCTCGACGGTCAGGGGCATTCAACCGCGGTCCACGACATTGCATCCGGCTATCTCGGCGCGCGCGGTCTCGCCTGGAGCGGAACGCAGTATCTGGCCGTCTATCGCCACGAACGGCAGTTGCTCGCCACGCGCATCGCTGCCAACGGCGAGCGGATCGACGAGCAGCCGATCGTCATCGACGACGCGCTGGCGACGACCGACCTCGTCGAAGTGCCGGCGAGCACGATCTGGAGCGGCGATCGCTGGCTCGTCGTCTGGGGCGATGGTGCGCACTTGCGCGTCGCGAGCGTCTCGTCGGCCGGCGTTCCTGCCGCTCGTCGTTCACTGCCCTTGCACGCTCCCCTGCCGGAGACCTGGGAGCGCTTCTTTGCCGCGCCTTCGCTCGCGTTCGACGGGAACCGCGTCCTGGTCGGCTCGTCGGTGGTCGATCTTCCATTTTGCATGATGCCCGCGTGCGATGGCGCACGGGCAGAGGCGGTCGGCGCGCTGCTCACGAGTGAAGGCACCGTACTCGATACGGTCCCGCTGGACTTCGACGAGCGTGCAGAGGAGGAGCGCGTGCAAACGGCCGCCGCCAGCAACGGCACGCGATTCCTGCTGCTCGCCGGAACGCGCGCCTTCGTCCTCGACGCGCCCGGCAACGACTTGCGAGTGGTGAGCACGCGCGAGCTGTTCGATTGGCCCGCGAGGACAGACGTCACGTGGGACGGGACGAACTACGTCGTCGCGCTTCGCTACGCCGGCACGGACTGGTACCTCGCCCTTCGCAGGCTCGATCGCTCGGCGAAGGAGGTAGGGGCGCCGCGCGGCACGCAGACACTCGCGCCGGTGACCGAAAGCGCACCGAGCGCCGCGCCGCTCTTTGCCGGCGACACCATCACCGGGCTGCAGGAAGGCACCGCGCGTGACGGCATGCGTGCAGTCGTTTATCTCGAGCGCGACCTCCTCCCCCTTCCCGCACCTCCCTCGGCGCCGCAGAACGTTCGCATCCGTCCTCTCGACACCACCTACCGCTTCGAGATCACATGGGACGCGCCAGCCACCGGCACACCCGAGCTCTACATCGTCGAGGCTCTGATGAATGGCCGCTGGACCGCGGTCGCGCGAGTTGCGGGTGGAGACCAGCGGAAAGCGATCTTCTACACCAACGAGCTTCGCGTCCGTGCATTCAACGCAGGCGGGCCGTCGAGCGCGGGCGAACGAGGAGTCGCGGGAACGCGCCGCCGTTCAGTGCGATGAGCCGGTCGCATCCCGCCGCGCCCAGCACCACTCTTCAGCCGCGTTTCCGTCTCCTTCGATGCGCGCGCAGAGGCGCTTGTCCTGAAGGACGTAGATGATCCGCTTCGGAAAGTCGTTCTCCGGGTTCGCGAACACGACGCGCTCTCGGCTCGACTCGATCAGCTTGAAGGGTGTCGCTGGCCGCCCGTTCGGCTGGGCGTGATACACGATGCCGTCCGCGGTCTCCGCAATGCGAAAGAACTCGAAGAACGTCTTCCCGTTCGCCCGCACGTCGCGGTGCATGCCGATGAGCA
>DASVUA010000349.1:0-2308 GCA_036387295.1 Thermoanaerobaculia bacterium
GTGTCCCGTTCCGAAACCCGGCCCCGGCGAAGTGTTGATTCGCGTCGCCGGCGCGGCTATCTGCGGGACCGACAAACACATCTATCACTGGGATCCGTCGATCCGCGCGAAGGTGCAGCCGCCTCGCGTCTACGGCCATGAATTCTGCGGCTTCGTCGAGCAGCTCGGCGAAGGGGCGGAACGGGCGCATGAAGGTCTGCTCGCGCCCGGCGATTACGTCTCGGCCGAGATGCACATCATCTGCGGCGAGTGCTATCAGTGCCGCCGCGGCGATGGACACATCTGCGTCCGGACGAAGATCTACGGCCTCGACGAGGACGGCGCGTTCGCGGAGTTCGTGAAAGTGCCGGCATCGAATGTGATCAAGCTTCCGAGCTTCGTTCCCCCGCGCGTCGGTGCGTTTCTCGACGCCCTCGGCAACGCGGTGCATACGACGCAGGTGGTCGACCTGGCAGGCAAATCGGTCGCGATCACCGGCTTCGGTCCGATCGGCGCGATGTCGGCCGCGATCGCGGAACACAGTGGCGCGTCGCTCGTCATCGTCACCGACGTGAGCGATCACGCGCTCGAGACCGCACGCCGCTGGGCCGCTTCCCGCAACTTCGCGAACCTGCACGCATTCAACGTGCGGACGACCGATACCGCCGAGGTGAAGAAGGCCATCGACGCGCTCACCGGCGGCGTCGGAGTCGACGTGGTTTGCGAGATGTCGGGCTCCAGCGCCGCGATCAACTTCGGCCTCGACATCGTTCGCATGGGCGGGACGCTCTCCCTGCTCGGCCTCCCCGCCGGGCATTCCGTCACCATCGACGACTACACGCGCAACGTCATCTTCAAAGGGGTGACGATGCACGGCATCATCGGACGGCGCATGTATTCGACGTGGCAGCGGATGCTCGGCATGCTCCGCGCAGGGCTGGACGTCGAATGGATCGTGCAGGCAACGTACGATTCTTTGCAGGATTTTCACGAGGGCATCGCGAAATTCGACCGTCACGAGGCGCTGAAAGTGGTCTTCTTCCCTGAAGGAGAAAACGCCGCGATCGCGCGTCTGGGACGGTGAACGATGCACCGTGAACGCCGCGTCGGACGGCGTGCATCATCATGAAACGAATCGGAATCCTCACGGGCGGCGGCGATGTCCCCGGCCTCAACGCGGCGATCAAAGGCTTCGTCTGGCGCATGCTCGACGAGCCGTGCGAGATCATCGGTCTGCGCCGCGGCTGGGCGTCGCTCGTCAACATCGTTCCTGATGCTTCGGCCGACAATTCGGCCTGGATTCTGCCGCTTTCGCGCGTGCTGACACGCGCGATCGATCGCACCGGCGGCACGATCCTCCACACCTCGCGGATGAATCCGTCGATCAGCAAGCGCGAGCAGGTACCGGCGCATCTCGAGCCGCACATGGGAACGCCGGATGAGCGCGGCCGCTACGACCTCACCGCACACGCGCTGCGCGTCATCGAGTTCCTCCGGCTCGATGCGCTGGTGGCGCTCGGCGGCGACGGCACGCTCACGTTCGCGCGGCGCCTCAACGAAGAAGGAGTGCCGCTGATCGCGATTCCGAAGACGATGGACAACGACGTTTTCGGCACCGATTACTGCCTCGGATTTTCGACGGCGGTGACACGCGCGGTCTCGCACATCAACGATCTGCGCACGAGCGCCGGATCGCACGAGCGCTTCCTGGTGGTCGAGCTGTTCGGACGCAATTCGGGCGAGACCTGCCTGCTTGCCGCGTATCTCGCCGGCGTCGATCGCGCGCTGATCGCCGAGGTGCCGTTCGATTCGGAAGTCGTCTACGAAATGCTGGCGCGCGACAAGGCCGAAAACCCGAGCAATTACGCGGTGGTCGCGATTTCCGAGGGGGCGCGGACGATTCATGGAAGCACGGTGGAAAGCGGTCCGGCCGATGCGGCAGGACAGCGCACCCTCGGCGGAATCGGCGGCGTCCTTTCCGCCGAGCTCGGAAAGCACGGCGGCGACAAAGTGATCTATCAGCGCCTCGCCTACCTCATGCGCTCCGGCGCCCCCGACTCGCTCGATCTCATCGTCGCGAAAAACTTCGGCTCGCTCGCCGCCGACCTGCTTCGCCGCGGCGAAACGGGCCTCATGGTCGGCGTCGTCGGCGGCCGCTACACGGCAGTCCCTCTCGCGGTGACGGGCGAAGGACAAAAACGAGTCGACGTCCCGCGCTTCTACGACGTCGACGAGTACCGCCCGAAGGTCGCGGAAGTGATGGGCATGCCGATGTTCCTGCACTGAGTTGGCGTAGCGCGCTTGTTTGGTGGAGCGGCGGGCTCTTAGC
>DASVUA010000350.1:0-3325 GCA_036387295.1 Thermoanaerobaculia bacterium
CTCGTTGTGATCGCTACGAGGTATAACCGAGGGATGGAACTGCCGCTGGCGGAGATTCAGAAGGACTTGAAGTATGGTCAGGACGCGCTGCGACACTTACCGGAAGTCGAGAAGGCGCTGGGCTCGCCGTGACCTTCTCCACTCGTTTTCACTCGCGTATTGCCGGGCTCGCGATGGCGGTGAGCGTAATCGCAACGTTCTCCGTGTTCGTCATTCCACTCAACCGCTACAACTGGGACGGACGGTCGGCGATGACTCCAGATGCTGACGACGTCCTTGCGATCGTTCTCTTCTCCGCGATCGGTCTATTAGCGGGCGTTATTGCGGCGTGGGCAGCGCGCACGAGCAGCCGTAGAGTCAGGGTGACGATCCTCGCGGTTGCTGGCGTGATGGCTGTGTACGACATCATGCGGTTGCTACAGGCAATCCCGCACTACCAAGGCTGACCCGCTCGTTCCACCGCCGAACTGCGTAGCTTGGCGGGAGGTTCAGACGAAGAACGATCCGACCGCGGCTCTGACGCGGCGTTCAAGGTCACGCCGCGGCCGTGGGCGGTCTTCCGTCGGCGCCGCACTTCACGCGACGGACTGCAGATTCTCGCGGATGATCCGCGGGTGCCGCGCGGCGATGCGCAGTAGTGCGATCGCCGGCCCGTCAGGACGGCGGCGTCCCTGTTCCCAATTGCGCAATGTGTGAACGCTGATGCCCATTGCCTGCGCGAATTGCGTCTGTGTAAGCCCGACGAATCGGCGCAGCGCGGAAATGTCTTCGCCCGACTCGAACTGCCCGAGCACGAGACGCTTTCTGGTGCGCGCTGGCAGGGCACGCGTCAATTGTTCTGCAGTGAGCTCTGGAATGTCGGTCATCGTTCGTCTCGGAGGTAATCGAAGTAGAGGTTCTGCTCATGGCGGGTCGCCCACCGTGCGCTGATGATGCGAATGACATCGTCGTCACGCTCGGTCCATACGACGAGGACGAGCCGGCGCTCGATGGGGCCGATCGCGATGAACCGATCCTCTCCCTCGGAGTGCTGGTCGTCGAAGATTTCAAGGTAATTGGTGTCTGAGGTGAAGAGCTGACTCGCCTCGCGAAAGCCGATGCCATGCTTCTGCTGATTGGCGCGGTCCTTTTCGGTATCCCACTCCAACTTCCCAACCGTAGTGTAGGCGCTGAACGATGTAAGTCAATGGCTTACCGGCGGCTGAGTGGCAACGCGCGGGGAACGAGCGAACTCGTTTGCTGCTGAAGCGCTCATCGAGCGGAGCAAACAACGCTGTCGGGCCGGGCCGACCCGCCGGAGGCCCCCGGTCGGTCCTGCCTGACGGCTTTATTCGCTCGCTTCAAACAGATTGATCGCGAGATCGCGCGTCCGATACGTCACGCGGCCGAGGACGAACGGCTCGGCGGTTGCCGCGCCGACCTTCCAGTCGCGCCGGAGATAGATGTACAGGCGGTGCGTGAGTAGCTCGTGGACGATGAGGTCTGTTCGGAGAATGAAATTGCGCGGCGTCGGCTGGGATGGTGGAACGAGTGCCGCCGTCACGTAGAGATGTGCGACGCCTGCTGGCGAAGGTGCGGCGGCCGGCTCGATCACGATACGGATGTCGCGTACCTCGGTGCACCACACGCTGCCGTCGCGATTCGAAGCGCTCAGATGATCGGTGACGTAACGTGTGATGTCGCGGCGGAGGGCGGGGGAGAGCGCTTTGGCGGTGTGAGCGACGGGGTTTCCGAAGCCGATCTCGAACTGGGCGGCGGGGAGACGCAGTTCCGCCTCGACCTGCTCGCGGCGGACGTCGAGGAAGATCGCGCTGTCGGGGAGGGGATGGGGGAATGCGTCGGGCGCTGCGAACAGTATCGCAGCGATCAGCAGCATGGCAGAGCGGAGCCGCATCGGCGTCGTTCTCAGTGCCGGACGGCGCGGCGTCGATGGCGCGATCCGTCGTCGTCGCGGATGGTCAGCATGGTCGAGGCGGGACTGCCGAGGGATGCGCCGCCGGCGGCATTGCTCAGCGTGAGGACGACCGTATCGTCGCTCTCGGCGATCTCGTCATTGAGGATCGGGATCTGGAAGCTCTTGTTGCCGCTCTCGCCGTCGGCCCAGGTCAGCACGCCGCTCACCGATTCGTGATCGCTTCCCGCGGTGGCCGTGCCTCCGGCTACGGCGTAGGCGACGCTCACCGCTCCGGTCGTGCCGCCGCTGCGCTGGATCTGAATCGTGGCCACGCCCGCGTTCTCGGTGACAAAGTAGCTCGGCTCGGCGAACGTGATCGTTCCGGGCTCGAGCACGAGCGTGCCGTCGCCTCCGTAGTCGAGCGTCTCATCGCGCCAGATGGCGTGATAGTGAAGCTGGCCGGGGACCGGGGAGGGGCCCTGGAGGACGATCTCCATCCAGGCACGTGGACCGTCGATGCGGATGTACGAGCCTTGCGAGGTGAGGTTGGGGTTGATTCCGGCCCAGCCGATATAGGTGTCTTCCAGCGCGATGATGTCCGTGTACGCAGTGAGAAAGTCGGAAGCGACGGCGCTCGGCGTGTCATTGACCCAGGTTTCCATCGCGTCGATAACGAGTGCCTGCTGTGTCGCCGAAAGGGTCGAGACCTTCAGTCCGGATGGTGTCGGGAAACTATCGTCCGCGCCGGGACCGAGCAGTACATCGCCGAACGATCCACTGAGCTTCGCCGCGGCGCGCTGTGTCGTATTGAGGGCGGCGATCATCGCGACCATCGCGTCGGTCTTCGGCTTGAGTGGTGTGTAGCTCTGGCCATTGAGGGTGAAGGAATGGGGGTTGATGCCGGTGTAATACGGCGTCGGGCTCTCGACGGAGCCGTGATAGTAGAAGTTGAGGGCGTAGTGGTGGCCGCCGAGCTGGAGGATCCATTCGCCGGTCGAGGACGGCGTGCCGATGAAGGCGATGAAGTAGATCCCGCTGTCGTAGGTATTGGGGGCGCCGAGGGCGCCGAGAACGTCGTCGGCCATCCGGATGCCGTGGAACGTGCCATAGCCGGCGGTCGAGAGCGCCGCCTGCGCGACGGCGAGCGCGGCCTCGAGCTGCGTCGCCGACAACGTACTGAACTGCAGGCCGTTCCGGCAGGCAGCACCGCAGGGAAGGTTCGACCATTTGGTCGAGGCGGTGGTGCGATTGAAGGCGTATTGAACGCCGTTCTTCTGTGCCGGCGACAGTGTCGCGAAGAAATTCTCTGCAGCGCTGCAGACCGCTTTTGTCGGAACGCTGCTGCCGGCGGTGCAGTTGCTCGTCTGTGCGGTCAGGGTTGTGGTGCAGAGCAGGAGCGCGATCGCAAAGGTGCATGCGATCGAGGCTCTC
>DASVUA010000351.1:0-3424 GCA_036387295.1 Thermoanaerobaculia bacterium
TACGGAGTGAAAGATGTCGGCCGGCGGCGTCGGCTCCGCGTGCGGCGTGAAGCGTCCCCCCTCGAGCCGCGCGATGGTCAACAAGTTGTCGATGCGCCGGTGCAATCGCGCCGTTTCGCCGTCGATGGCCGCGACCGCACTCGCGAGCTCCGGCGCGGCGGCGGCGTGCCGCTTGAGCGACTCGGTGTGAATCCGGATCGCGGTGAGCGGCGTCGTGAGGTCGTGCGAAACGGCGCGCAGCAGCGACGTCTTGAACGCGTCGCTCTGCCGCAGCAGATCGAGATGCGCGCTCGCCTCCCCATGCAGCCGCCGGCGCTCCGCCTCCGCCGCCTGCTCCCGCGCGGCAACGACCAGGCGCGTGACGATGAGCGACCACACCAGAAACACCGAAAGCGCCACCCAGTTCCGCGGATCGTCGATGCGGAACGTATGCAGCGGCGGGATGAAAAAGTAGTTGTACGCCGCCGTCGCACCCACCGACGCCGCGATCCCGAGCACCGTCAACCACCTGCCGACCCGCATGTGACGTTGGTAACAGAAAGTGGGGGGAGTTTGCCAGTTGTGTGTGGGGGTGCGTTGGGTGCGGTGTGTGTTGTTTGTTGTCCGTTGTCCGTTAGCCGTTGCCCGTTGCCCGGGCTTGGCTGCAGGTTGCGGGTTCCGCGTTCCGAGTTGTGAGTTCCGGGCGCTCTCGCGCCGGTAACCGCGAGTGTCCGCTCCGGCAAAAAAGCCCGGGTAACGGGCAACGGGCAACGGGCAACAGCCGGCAAACGGCCAACGTCCAACGCCCACTCCCAACCCAAAAATAAAGACTTTCTAAAGATCCGGAAACCCACGCCCTCCCTTTGCTAAAAACCGTGGCATGTCGGACTCGCAACCGCATTCTCGGCGCTACTTCATGACGCTTTCCCTCGGTGCTCTCGGCGTCGTTTACGGGGACATCGGAACGAGTCCGCTCTACGCCCTCAAAGAATGTTTCATGAAGCACCACGGGCATCAGATCGCGGTGACGCACGACAACGTGCTCGGCGTGCTGTCGCTCATCACCTGGTCGCTGATCCTCGTGATCTCGGTCAAGTACCTGCTGTTCGTGCTGCGCGCCGACAATCGCGGCGAGGGCGGCATCCTGTCGCTGATGTCGCTCGTCCGGCCGCGCGAAGCAGGACGCCGCGGGGTTCGCCGTTCGGTCCTGATCGCCCTCGGCCTCTTCGGTTCCGCGCTGCTGTACGGCGACGGCATGATCACGCCCGCCATCACGATGCTCAGCGCGATGGAAGGGCTCAACGTCGTCACCCCTGTCTTCAACCCTTACGTCGTGCCGCTCACCGTGCTCGCGCTCATCGCGCTGTTCGCCGTGCAAAAGTACGGCACCGCGAAGGTCGGGACGCTCTTCGGGCCGCTGATGCTGGTCTGGTTCGCCGTTCTCGCCGCCCTCGGCGCGTGGAACATCGTGCAGAAGCCTCACGTCCTCGTCGCCATCAATCCGTATTGGGCCGTGCAGTTCTTTCTGCAGCACGGCACCGCCGCGTATCTGGTCCTCGGCGCGGTGTTCCTCGTCGTCACCGGAGGCGAAGCGCTGTACGCCGACATGGGGCATTTCGGCAAACACCCGATTCGTTTCGCCTGGTTCACGGCCGTCTTCCCGGCGCTGCTCCTCAATTACTTCGGCCAGGGCGCGATGCTGCTTCGCAACGCGGCGGCGGTCAGCGATCCGTTCTTCCTCATGGCGCCGCGCTGGGCGCTCGCGCCGCTCGTGATCCTCTCCACGCTCGCCGCCGCTGTCGCGTCGCAGGCGGTGATCTCCGGGTCGTTCTCACTCACGCGGCAGGCCGTGCAACTCGCCTATCTGCCGCGCGTCCGCGTCCGCCACACCTCGGCGAGGGAGATGGGCCAGATCTACGTCCCGGCGGTGAACTGGCTGTTGATGGTCTGCGCAATCGGCCTCGTGATCGGATTCGGGCAGGCCACCCGCCTCGCCGGCGCATACGGCGTCGCGGTCACCGCGACGATGGCCGTGACGACCGCGCTCTTCGCCGTCGTGGCGCGCGAGCGTTTCGGCTGGAGCATGCCCGCGGTCCTGGCGTTCGCGGTGCCGTTCCTCATCATCGACGTCGCCTTCTTCGGCGCGAACGTCGTCAAGATCGCGGACGGCGGCTGGTTCCCGATCGCCGTCGGCGCGACGATCTTCACCGTCATGACCACCTGGTTCAAAGGCCGCCGCATCCTCGCCGACCGTCTGGCCGAAAGCGCGCTCTCGATTGAGATGTTCATCCAGCAGCTCGCGTCGAAGCACATCATGCGCGTCCGCGGCACCGCGGTCTTC
The DNA here is from genome assembly GCA_036387295.1 of Thermoanaerobaculia bacterium. Lineage (GTDB taxonomy): Bacteria > Acidobacteriota > Thermoanaerobaculia > Gp7-AA8 > Gp7-AA8 > QHVT01. The sequence continues at coordinate 2,321 of DASVUA010000351.1, forward strand.
ATGACGCGCCAGGTCGACGGCGTCCCGACCGCGCTGCTGCACAACATCAAACACAACAAAGTCGTGCACGAGCGCGTCGTTCTTCTGACCGTGAACGTCGAAGAGACGTCGCATCTCACCGACGACGAGCGGTTCGAATGGCAAGATCTCGGCGAAGGAGTGCATCGCCTCGCGCTCCGCTACGGTTTCATGGAGGATCCGGCATTGCCCGAGCTGCTGAAGCGCATCCCCGGGCCGTTCTCGTTCAACATGATGTCGACCAGCTACTTTCTCGGACGCGAGACGCTCATTCCGGCTCGCGAGCGCGGCATGGCCCTCTGGCGCGAGCACCTCTTCTCCTGGATGACGCGCAATGCCACCAGCGCCTCCACCTTCTTCTCTCTCCCGCCGAATCAGGTGATCGAGCTCGGAGCGCAGGTTCGCATCTGACGCTCCGGCACGCGGGTCGCTTGGGCTCGGGGCGAACGATGCCTGCACGACGCGCCATTCGAATTGCCGAGCCTCCGGACGGATTGACGTATGTGGATGCGTTTCTCACATACGAGGAGGAACGCGCGCTGGTCGAAGAGATCGAAGCGTACGCGTTTCATGAAGTACGCATGCGCGGCCAGGTGGCGCGCCGCACGGTCATTCACTTCGGTTGGGACTACGACTATGACGGGTGGAAAATCGAGCCGACCACCCCGCCCTCGACGCGCGTCCGCGCGCTGGCGGATCGCTGCGCGGCGGCGGCGAACATCGCGCCCGCCTCGCTCGAGCAGTTCCTCGTCGCCCGCTATCCTCCCGGCGCCACGATCGGCTGGCACCGCGACGCCCCGATGTTCGGCACGCCGGTCATCGGCATCTCTCTCGTCTCGAGCTGCGCGATGAAGTTCCGCCGCGAGACCGATGCCGGCTTCGAAGTCTTCACCCAGCTTCTCGAGCCCCGCTCGCTCTACATCCTCGACGGACAGGCGCGGACGAAATGGCAGCATTCGATCCCGCCGACGAAAGAGCTCCGCTACTCGATTTCGATGCGCACGCTGAAACGACGCCCGTGAGCAGAAAGCCGTTCCTGTGGAGCGGCGGGCTCTCAGCCCGCCGAGCAAGAGAGACGTCGGCGGG
>DASVUA010000352.1:0-3449 GCA_036387295.1 Thermoanaerobaculia bacterium
CGATTCGTCGTCCAGATCGAAGAGGTCGTTGAGAAGCCGCACGACCTGCCGCAACCGGTGGCGGTCGCTTACCGAGATCAGGTCGCGTGGGGCAGCGTATCCCTGCTCCGCCAGCAGATCTCCGACCGTCGTGCCGAGAACTTCCGCGACATCTTCCTGCACCGTGAAAGATTCCCGGGTTCTTCATTGGTGGTCGCTTCTTGTCAGCCGGGTGCTGCACTGCTCGTCATCTGTTTTCAGCGTCCGCTCGGCGTCGATGCGGAAGGAATCGCCCTGCTTCAATGGCTCGTGTGCGCGAGCTTCCTTCTGGACCTGCCGATTACCCGCTACTACTTCCCACGCCCGAGGTTCCCTCGGAGCAACGCGAAAGGCAAAGCTTCTACAGGTTGTAGGCGGCTGCGGTGCGCCTGCCGGCGCCGTGACGACGATACATGCGAGCAATGACTACAGGACGTAGCACCACGCCTGATTCGTAGAAGCGCAGCAGGTGGTTGCTCAGTCGCTTTGTGCGAACGCTGACCGCTCATGCGCCTGAATAGATGATCCGGCGCGCAGGCGATCAATCTCTCGTCGCGTCAGTGTTCGGCGACGTGAATGTGGTTCGTCAGCATCGCTTCCAATGCACGCCCCGCCTCGTTCCGCGGTCGTGGTCTGCCTCGCCATTACGGGTTTCTGCTGTTACACGAGCATTGGAGGACGGTCGCTGATTCCGACGAGGGCTGCTCAACGACCGACGCGTCTGGGTGATGCGTGCAAGGCCCGGCGGCGGAGCCGCCTCAAGCGCTTCTCGGAAACAGGCGTCGCGCCGCTTGCCGCGGTTCTCCGTCCAGTGCCGACGTCGTGAAGAAGTCCGTCGAAAGCGCCGCGGCGAGCGACGAACCGACGATCTCTAGTCGTCGAGCAGAGTGGCACTGAACATCGGCTGCCCGCCGAGGGAGGTGTGGAACGCCCAGAGCGCGAGCGCAACCACTACGGCCAGCGCGACCGGCGCGGTGGCGGTGGCCCAGCCGGCGCCGGGGAGCAGCGGTGACATAAAGAGAGCGAAGAACGTGGCCTGCGCCACGCTCAGGGCTACCAGACCGTAACGGACGGTGATGAACGACAGCAGGCCGGCAATGACGACGTAGCTGGGGACGGACGCGGGCCGCTGACCGACGGCGAGCCAGAAAAACGTCAGAAGGACCGTGAAGAGTGCCGCTCCAGCGAGCGCGCGGCGCCGCAGCACGATCGTGAAGACGACGAGCGCCACGACCGGCATCGCCGTGCTCGCGATCGCGCCCGTCGCACCGAAATGAACGGCGGCCAGTGCATCCCAGAGATTGCCGATCCGGAACTCCCTGAACTCCGCACTTCCGCCGTCCAGCGCCGCCGCGATCGGCCGCGCTGTCGCGGAGAGGATCGCGTGTGCGACGCCGGCCAGGATGCCGATCATGACGTGGCGCGCCACGAGCGGATCACGCGGCCGCCCGTCGGCGAGACGCGCCCACGAGATCAGCAGCTCGGGCCAGCGGCGCCGCACCCATGGCTCCACGGCCAGGTAGCTGACGAGCACGTACAGCGTCACGTCGGTGGCGGCGCCGAAAATGTGGGAGAGGTCGCTTAGGGCCGCAAGCGCGCCAGCCCGCGCGGCGGCGTCGAAGAATTGTCCCGCCGCGGCAACGGCAAACAAAGCCACCGACATTCGCAACGCCCCCTGCCGATCTACTCGCCGCGCGCGCACGTTGCGGGCGGCCAGCAGTAGCGCGACGGCGAGGGCAATGAGCCCAACGGCGCTTATGAACCGTGTTGCAGACTGGCTCCCGAATCCGGATGGCGTGACAGGGCCGTCGTTCGGCGCGCTCACGCCGAAAGCCACCGGCGTGCCTTTCCACGCGGCCGCCTCGATGCGCACGCCGACGCGCTCTTTCTCATACATGCCGACCCAGGCCGCGCGCGCGTCGAACGGCGCCGTCGGCGCGATGCGCGGCGCAACGGGCCGGAGCGACGCGGCGTCGACTCCCGCCGCCTCGAGCAGCGGGCGCCAGTCGAGCGGTTTCGGTTTCCACTCCGCGTCGGGAGCGGTCAGGAGACGAGCAAGCCGCCCGCGCGAGTCGACTTCGATGGTCGTCCAGCCCGGCGCGTTCGCCTCGAACGGGATCACCCGCGACACGGCGGGCGAGACGCCGTACTCCGAACGGAAGCGGTGGGGGGCCGGACCGTCGACGACATGCGGCTGCCGGATCGGCTCCCCGCGCGCTGGAATGCCGAGGGTCTCCAGGATCGTCGCGCTCCGCGCCCACAGCACCTCGGCGGACGTGGGGAGTGCCGGCGCCGTACGCACGCGAAGTGATGTGTGCGCGACGACGAGCACCGCCACCGCGCCGAGCATCGTCCACGCCTGCCACCGCGTCAGCGTCCCCTCGGCGCCTGCCGCGGCGACCACGCGCGGCGACGGCGTTTCTCCCGCCGCCATCGCCGCCGCGAGCGGATCGCTGCCGGGGAGCGCCAGGATGATCTCGCGCGCCGACGCTGGCCGCTGCTCGGGATCAACCGCCAGGCAGCGGAGGATGATCCGCTCGACCGCCGGATCCATGTCCCTGATGTGGCTCGACGGGGTGGCGATCTCGGTGGCCGCGTCTCGCACGCGCTCTGTAAGCGTCCGCGCGGCGTGGGCGCGCTTGCCGGTGAAGAGCTCGTACATCACCAGGCCGAGGGCGTAGAGATCGCTGCGCACCGTGGCAGGGCGCCCCTCGAGCTGCTCCGGCGCCATGTAGGCGGCCGTGCCGGAGATCGTGCCGTCGTCCTCGCCGGCCGCGAGAGCGAGACCAAAGTCCATGATCCGCGCGTCGCCGCGCGAGTCGATCATGATGTTGGCCGGTTTGAGGTCGCGATGGAGGATGCCCTTCGCATGCGCGGCCGCAAGACCGGCGGCGATCCCGCGCGCAAAGTCGACCGCCTTATCCGGCGCGAGCCTGCCGATACGCGGGAGCAGGCGCGAGAGGTCCTCACCGTCGACGTACTCCATCGCGACGAAATGCGCGCCGTCGGCTTCGACGATGTCGTAGAGATGACAGACATTCGGATGCGCGATCTGGCGTCCGAGTCGAACCTCGTCGTGCAGCCGGCCGAGGAGTACCGGATCGCGCTCGAGCCGCGCCGGCAGGAACTTCAGCGCGACGGTCTGGCCGAGCTTCGTGTCGTCCGCGCGGTAAACCTCTCCCATTCCTCCTGCGCCGAGAATGCTGCCGATCCGGTAGCGCCCGGCGACGATGGTCCCCGGCGCGAACTGTTCGTCGGAACGGCGCCGCGGACGCGAGTCGTCCGAGCCCATGACGAACGTCTTCTCAGGATCGCTGCTCATCGTTCGCCGCCGCGAAAGGAGGGTGCGAGCGCGAGCTCACCGCTACAGGGGGGCATGCACACATTCTAAGGCGCACGAGCGCGCCCGGCCGGAATTGCGAATGGACGAG